>JAUSGH010000010.1 GCA_030649055.1 bacterium
TTGCGGCACGCCGGAACCCGCCACGATGCGCGTGGAACACGCCGCCCCGGGCCCGATGCCCACCTTAATCGCATCCGCTCCCGCCTTAATCAAATCAACGGTGCCACTCGCTGTTGCGACATTTCCCGCGACCACATCCACCCCAACAAACTTTTTCTTCAGTTCTTTCAAAAGTTCGATACAACGGATGTGGTGGCCGTGCGCGATGTCAATGACCAGCACATCGCAGCCCTCATTCGCTAATGCCCTTGCGCGCTCCACTCCATCCTTCACGCCGACTGCGGCGCCCACAAGCAACTGCCCATCTTTGTCCTTCGCCGCGCGTGCGTGCTCCCGCATTTTTTTAAAATCCGCGGCAGTAACCAACCCCGCCAATTTTCCTGTCTTGTCCACCAACGGTAATTTTTCCAATTTATGTTTATCCAAAAGATTCATCGCCGCCTCGGCCGTAATCCCCTTCGGCGCGGTAATAAGCTTTTTCCGCGGCGTCATCAGGTCTTTCACTTTCAGCGACAGGTCGGTTTTGAACCGTACGTCGCGCGCAGTCAAGATTCCATACAAATTTTTCTTCGCGTCCGCCGCGATAATGCCGTTCACGCCGTTCTTTTTCATTATCTCCAGAGCCTCGCCCAAGGTCGCCGTTTGTAAAATGGTGACGGGGTCATTGATGAAAATATTTTCCGCGCGCTTCACTTTTTTCACTTCCGCCGCCTGTTCCTCGATAGACATAAAGCGGTGGATGATGCCGATGCCGCCCTCCAACGCCATCGCTGTTGCCATTCTGCCTTCAGTCACCGTGTCCATGTTCGCGCTCACGATAGGAATGTTCAGTTTAATGTTCCGTGAAAGATTGGTGGTAATTTCAATCACTTTCCGCGTTTGAATATCGGAATAATGCGGCACGAGCAGCACGTCGTCGTATGAAAGCGCAAGCGGAAGCTCACCGTTTGTTACGTTTTTTGGCATAAAAAGAGTTTATTCGCTGAGCGAAGTCGAAGCGTTACAATAACTTCGGGAGATTACTCCTTCGGTTTCACTCTACCAAATTTCTCTCCTTTATGCTATAAAATG
This sequence comes from bacterium, assembly GCA_030649055.1. Classification (NCBI taxonomy): domain Bacteria; species bacterium. The sequence goes on from JAUSGH010000010.1 coordinate 1,072, forward strand.
TAGAAGCGGATGGACGCGCCTGCCTGGCGGCAGGCAGGGAATGACGCGGAAAAAGCGGGCCTATAACATAATGGTAGTGTGCGTCCTTTGCAAGGACGAAGCGCCGGTTCGATTCCGGCTAGGTCCACAAATAATAAAACCCGCAGGTGCGGGTTTTATTATTTGTGGACGGAATCGAACGGGAAGGGGGTCGGGGAAACGGGAGTTTCCCCGTGGCGGAAGTATTGAAACCGCTGGGTTTCAAAGCGCAGCGAAGCGAGCAGTGAGACCTCCGGCTAGGTCCGCAACATTACACTTTCCCTTTCTCCAGCGCGCGGCGGGCAAATGCAGTCCAATCGGGAACTTTTTCGCCGTAAAGCACAGAGACGATCTCGTCGCGACCGTAGCCTTTCTTTTCCAGTGTTTCAATAGCGCCGATCCAGCGTTCAACATCTTTATCGTACTCCGCGCCGAATGCTTTTTCCACATACGGTTTCGCCTCGGAAGCGAGGGTAAGCAGTGGCACCACGTCGGACATCTTTTCTTCAGCCGGCGCTCCAGCTTCTTCTGCCGGTACGGTATCATAAATAATCGCGCTCATATTTTTTGTCATACTACCCGCAATCACTTTTGGCAATTCCGCGATCCGTTCTTTATAACGCGTCGCGTCGCGATACGCATACAACGACGTTTGCGTAAGCTGTTCTAAAATATACTTGAGCGATGACCCGTCTTTGTAATACGCAAGTATCTCGTCGCGCGCTTCATTATCAATACCTATAATGCTCCGCGCTGACCGCGCGAGCTCCGCCATGAGCATCTGTTTCGTTTCGTCTGGAGTTTTGGCGGCGCGCGCGGCGCGCGCCATAATTTCCGTTTCCGCGACCTTCCACGCAAGCGGCTCAAACAAGCGGTTCACGAGATGCTGTCCTTCATGCGTACGAATTGCCGCGCTGAGTTTTTCGTCAATCTCAACGCTCTTCTCGTGCGCTTTATAAGCAACGGCGACAAGTTCTTTGCCGTGATTGGTAACACGCGCCGCGGTATAGGTAAATGAAATAGTCGCGCGCGCGGCATCCGGCCCTTTTCCGCCTTGTACCACGTATTGGATAAGACCGTGACGTCCCCCACGCTCATCAAGCATCACGCCATGCCCATCGCTATCCCTTGTTGCCCGATATTGCAGGGTGCGAAGAACGACGCGCTTACCGTTGCGCTCCTCAATAAGTATGACTTGCGACGGACGCCCATCCGTTGCGCGTTCAACGACCTCAATAATAAATGTTCCCACGCCCAACACCTCAACCGCGACGGAAGTTGCGGCATCTTTCAATATAACGGATTCGGAACTCCCCTTTCCCAGCGCTCGCAAATGGTCCGTCGATTCTTCTTCACGATGCTCCGCCGTCACCACCGTGCTCGTGCGCTCTATCGCGACCGCGCTGTTTAATGCCTCAATCTTCGTTGCCCCTAGCGCCGCTCCAGCGGATTGCATTGCCTGCTTCCGCATCGCGGAAGTCAGCTTCGTTTCGTCGCCGCCCGTTTCATCAAAATCATACGCGAACGCATAATCATCATCGTCGTAACAACGCACATACAGCATCATCGGTTCCTTTATCACTTCAACTTTTCCCTGCGGCGCCCTTCCAAAACATGCTTCAAAAAGACGCTCGTCGCTCGGAAATTCTTTGCGATATTTTTCAACAGCGGAATGCTTCTTGCCGTACGCGGTAATCGCCTTCCAAAACCCTTCCAGCTGGGCGTGAGAAAAACGGTACTTAGGCGCGAACTCCAGCACTTGTTTGAAAAATTTAACGCCGTCCGCCTTAGGGTCCGCCTGCATCATCCGTTGAAGCGCGCGTATCGCGACACCGACGCCCTCCTTTTGCCGTACAAGCATTTCCTTCATTTCAGCCAACCGCTCCTTTGTCTCGCTGCGCCGATTCTCCGGCTCAGATTTGCCCTCTGGAATCCGCGGTCCGCGCGTAAGCCGAATTTTTTGCAGTTCGACGTCCACGTCAAACTGCTTATACCGCGGCATCGCGCTCTTCGGAAAAGAAAACACCTCGTCCTCATACGCGATCATTCCGTACTCCTTTTTCTTTCCCGCGCGGACATCACCCGCCGGTTGCGCCACAACGCGGACCATCGGCTCTTCTTCTTTCTTCTCCGGTTTTTCAGGCTCCGGAGGGGTAAATTTTTCAGGTGAAACCATAATACTATCCTATCAGTTTTTTTAAAAAGCGCTATTTATTCGTTGTCATTCCGGGCTTGACCCGGAATCCAGCCTTATCCGGTTTGTACACTCTGGATCCCCGCGTTCGCGGGGATGACGAGAAATCTGCTACAATAAAGAAATGTCAGCATCAAAAATAAAATCCACGATTGTTAAAGTTATGCCGGCGGTGGTTTCCATCATCATTTCAAAAACGCTTGAAGCGATTGAAAAGGAAATGCCGCCGGAACTCATGGGGCCGCTGCCGATGGGCGAAAACCCGATGGACATCGCGCGCGCGCAAGCCGACGAACGCGGAATGGTGAAAGTCGGCGGCGGCTCGGGATTTATTGCAACCCCGAACGGCATCATTTTAACCAACAAACACGTCGTTGTTGATCCGAACGCGGAATATACCGTTCTCTTAAACGACGGGCGCGCAATGAAAGCAAGCGTGCTCGCGCGAGACCCCATTGAAGACCTTGCCATCATCAAAATTGAGGCGACCGATTTGCCGGTTGTCGCGCTCGGCGATTCTTCAACGCTTGAATTAGGCGAGGAAATACTTGCCATCGGAAACGCGCTCGGCATTTTTCGTAATACCGTCTCTGCCGGCATCGTCTCGGGACTCTCACGATCCATCCGCGCCTCGGCTGACCCGCACTCCCCCGTTCAGGAACTCCGCGGACTTATCCAAACGGATGCGGCAATCAATCCGGGTAATTCCGGCGGACCGCTGGTCAATTTGGACGGTGAAGCCATCGGCATTAACGCTGCAATTGTGTTTGGCGCGCAAAATTTAAGCTTCGCCTTGCCCATCAACGCCGCGAAGCGCGACCTGCACGACCTGCAAACACACGGCCGCATTCTCCGGCCGTATCTTGGGCTGCGCTATATCATGATTGACGCGGGACTAAAAAATAAAATGTCGTTGCCAGTGGAACATGGGGCGCTTATCATGAGCCACGGGCCGAAAGACCGCGCCGTTGTTCCCGGAAGTCCCGCCGCGCGCGCCGGATTTTTGGAAAAAGACATTATCACCGAATGTGAAGGCAAAAAACTCGGCGAAGAACTGACCATTCAGGACCTATTGGAAACCAAAGAAGTCGGCGACATGGTGCGCTTCAACGTGCTACGAAACGGAAAGGAAGTAGAAGCGGTGGTGACACTCGCGGAGAGGAAGGGGTAGGGATAAGAATCTAGAATTTAGTATCTAGAATCTAACGAACATCTTGCTCCGTTTATTTTTTGCGTCCCGTTCTAGATTCTAGTCCCTAGATTCTAGCTTCTAATAGTTGTACTCATCCACGACTTCTCCGCTCGGAGCCACGAGCTGGACGATGTCGTGATATCGGTCAAAAATGACGCGCGTATTGCCGAACGAATCGCCCAACCAGACACGCACTTCGTTGCTCAAAAAATCGCTATCCGACTTGTGCCCGTTAAAGCACGACTGATAGTTTAGTGTTTGCAAAAATGCGTTGCAGGACGGGTTGTATTCAATCGGCGGCGTTGGCGGGGGCACGCGACAGGAGTTTAGGCTACGGATATAGTTCTGACACTCACCGGAAAGATAGCGCAGCGATGTGTAATCAATTGCCGGGCATGTGACCGGAAGCGATGGTGAAAAATTATTTGCCAAGGCGACATAGCCGATGCATTTGTTCAGCCGGAAATTTGTACCGACCGGCGAGGCGCTTGAATACATAATCACGCGATCGTTCGGACGAAGCACGATATCTGTTTCACTACCGGCTTCATAGAGTGGCGTGTAATATTGCAATGCCTTTGGGATAACAAGCGTGTCGGTTTTACTCCTGATTTTCCATCCGGTGATGTCAATAAATATGTCCGCCGCGGAGTACAGCGTCACCTCCGAGTGCGGGCGCGGATATGTGCCCTGCGAAACATTGCCGATACGTACTTTTTTTGCGTATGAAATCGGCTTTGGTGCCGGTGTGGGTTTCGGCGCGGACACGATCGTCGTCGCGGGCTTTCCACCGCTGCCGGTAGTCGCCGTCGGCGTCCCAACAGTCGTCGGATGTATTCCCGGAATTTGCACGGTGCGCTCCGGAACATTTAAAATGCGCGGGATTTTATCCAAGCCCAATAACTCAACGCGATTCTGATACATCACAAAAAGCACGGTGAGCCCCGCGAACATGATGACAAGACCAATAAGGCGGTGCATAAAAAAATTCCTAATTACTAATTACTATAATACTTACGCAGTCGGTGTCATTCCCGCGAAGGCGGGAATCCAGCGTATGCGGCAAAGGCCTAGATTCCCGCCTTCGCGGGAATGACAGTGGAGGTTAGAAATTCTCACTCTACCGTCACGCTCTTCGCGAGGTTGCGCGGAGTATCAACATTATATCCCTTCCCTACTCCTACAGCATACGCAAAAAGCTGCATCGGGACAACGTTCACCATCGGTTCAAGTTGCGTCACTGTCGGCGGCACATAAATCACATCATCCGCGAGTTTCCGGATCATCGTGTCGCCAACAGTCGCGACGGCAATCACCTTACCATGACGCGCCTTGATTTCCTCAATGTTGGAAACCATTTTTTCATACAGCGCATTTTTTGTGACAATGGCGACGGTCGGAAACCGGTCATCAATCAAGGCAATTGGGCCGTGCTTCATCTCTCCTCCGGCATACCCTTCGGCGTGTACGTATGAAATTTCCTTGAGCTTCAGGGCGCCCTCCAGCGCCACCGGATAATTATATCCACGCCCGAGATAGAAAAAATCCTTATAGGACGCGTAACGCTTCGCGAGATGCATAATCTTATCCGCCTCGCCCAACACTGTTGCGATTTTTTTCGGAATCTTTCCCAATTCGGCGGCAAGTCGCTTCGCCGCAATAGTTTTCTTCCCGAGCATCAGCGCCATGAGCGTCAAGACGGTCAGCTGTGAGAGGAACGCTTTTGTGGAAGCGACGCCAATTTCCGGACCGGCGTGATTATATACTCCCGCGGTTGTTTCCCGCGCGATGCTTGAACCCACGACGTTCACGAGCCCCAGCGTCAAGCACTTCCGCGCGTTCGCCTTGCGCAATGCCGCTAACGTATCCGCCGTCTCACCCGACTGCGAGATAAACAGATATGCCGCGTTTTTCATTGGCGCGTCGTTTTTGTACCGATACTCGGAGGCAAGCGCCGTTTCCGTGGGCACGCCGAAAAATTCTTCAAACAACAGCTCTCCTACCATTCCGGCGTTATACGAAGTGCCACAGGCAATAATCTCCAATGCGCTTTTCTTGCGCAGCTCACTTACGATTTCCTCCAAACCGCCGAGCTTTACGGCGCCGGTTGCGGCGTTCAGCCGTCCACGCATGGCGGCCGCAACCACCTCCGGTCCCTCAAAGATTTCTTTGAGCATAAAATGCGGATATGCGCCTTTTTTGACTGTCTCGGGATCAATATCTAAAAGCTCAATCTTAGGCTTGGACGGATGCACCGCATAACCCTTCGGCGTCAATGTTCCCCGCTGGCCGTCTTTCAAATACACGACTTCGCGCGCAACACCCGCAAGCGCCGTCGGATCTGACGCAAGAAAAAATTCTCCTTTCCCTAAACCCAACACCAGCGGACTTCCGAACCGCGCGAAATAAATCGTACCGGGTTCTCCCGCGTGTACCACCGCCAACGCGTATGCGCCGCGGATTTCGCCGAGCGCGCCATCAAACGCCCGCTCAACATTCTTCTCACGCTTCAAGCGCTCTTCAATAAGATGCGCGACAACCTCCGTATCAGTTTCGGACGTGAATGTATGCCCTTTGCGTTGTAGTAATTCTTTAAGTTCACGGTAATTTTCAATAATGCCATTATGCACGACAAACACTTTTCCGCTACAGTCCGCGTGCGGGTGCGCGTTTTTTTCCGTCGGCGCTCCGTGCGTTGCCCAGCGCGTGTGCCCGATGACCGCGGTGCCGATTTCCGCGACTGTTTCCCCTAACGTGTCTTCGAGAACGCCAAGTTTGCCGACCGCTTTCACGGCACGCAATCCGCCATTCGCACCAAACACCACACCCGCGGAATCGTATCCGCGGTACTCAAGACGGCGCAAGCTATTGAGCACTATCGGTAAACCATTTTTTGAACCGGTGTAACCGGCGATGCCGCACATTTTTGGGTAAGAAGTAGGACGTATGAATTAAGAAGTGAGAAAACGCAGAAGTAGAGAAGGCGTATTTATATAACCCTCACGAACGAACAGATGTAACCGCTACCCGACGATAAGATTGATGAGACGGTCTTTCACAAAAATCACCCGCTTTACGTCGCCAACAACCCACTTTTTGACATCCGCGTTGTCCAGCGCAAGTTCTTTCGCCTCGTGTTCGGCAATGCCCTTCACCGCTTTCATCTTGCCGCGCGTTCTGCCGTTCACTTGCACCACGAGGTCAAAGATTTCTTCTTCCGCGAGTTTTGCATCCCACTCCGGCCACGATTCGTTGTCCAACAATTTTTTACTCCCGAGCTGACTGTACAGTTCTTGCGCGATGTGCGGCGCAAACGGCGAGAGAATTTTTACGATGGGAACCAGTTCGTGTTTCGCCACCGGCAAAGTTTCAATTTCATTCAACAACACCATCATAGCGCTGATCGCGGTGTTGAACCGAAACTTCTCAATATCTTCCGTCACTTTTTTGATGGTGCGGTGAACGGGGTAGAGCGCCTTTTCGTTTGTCTCCGTTGTTTTTTTGTTTGTTGTAACAAAATTCCAAAACCGATTCAAAAACCGCGCGATGCCCACGATGCCGTTCGGATCCCACGCCTTCGCGTCCTCAAAAGGCCCCATAAACATTTCATACATCCGCAAGGCGTCCGCGCCGAATTTTTCTATCATTTCGTCCGGATTTATCACATTGCCTTTGGACTTAGACATCTTTGCTCCGTCCGGCCCCATCATCAGCCCTTGGTTCATTAGCTTTTGGAACGGCTCGGCAGTCCCCACGACGCCGATGTCAAACAAAAACTTGTGCCAAAACCGCGCGTAGAGCAAATGCAGCACCGCATGCTCCACCCCGCCGATGTACAAATCCACCGGGAGCCACTGATTCAGCAATTTAGAATTTAGAATTTCGAATTTAGGATTTCCGCGTACAGCATACGCGGCGTAGTACCAGCACGAACCCGCCCACTGCGGCATTGTGTTTGTTTCACGGCGCGCTTTTTTCCCGCACTTGGGGCATTTTACCTCCACCCACTTCTTGATATTGGCGAGCGGCGACTCCCCCGTGCCCGTCGGCTCGTACGATTTCACCTTCGGAAGCTTCACTGGTAAATCTTTTTCGGGAACCGCAACCGTACCGCAATCCAAACAATGGATAACGGGAATGGGCTCGCCCCAATACCGTTGGCGCGA
>JAUSGH010000011.1 GCA_030649055.1 bacterium
CTCACCCTCGTTGAGCATCGGGAGCTGTTGGATGTTTGCGACATCCAACAGATCGTCTCCCGGGCCGTCGGCGATGATGTCCCATCCTCCTTCGTCCTCGAACGGGGGCTTGATCTCGGAACCGAAGGTGGTCGGGGTGAGACACTGCTCCAACGCGGCGATGTTGAACTCCGGATTGGTGACATTCACCAACCACCGGTGCCGCGCCTGGTACTCGTCCGGCGTCAAGCGCCGAGCCAAGGCCAGCAACTCCAGACCCTGCCCAATCGTGATCTCGGGACGGTTCATGAGAGATCCCTCCGAAAGAGATCCGTCGAGCCGCGTACTAACCATGCCAACAAAGCAAGGTGTTCGGAAGCTCAAAAATCCTTCATGTGCTAAGGTCATTATACACCCATTTTTTCAATATGTCAAGAGCCACGCGCAAAGCATTGCAGGTTATAATATAAATGCTATCATTGCGAGAGCCGATGGCCATCGGCTTGTGGCAATCTTACATTACTAAGAGATTGCTTCGTTCCTCGCAATGACAAAAGTAGAATGAAGATCTTATTCCTAGTAACCAAATCCGACACCGGCGGGGCGCAAAAATACGTGCGCGATCTTGCGGCGTCTTTACCGCAGGAAAAGTTTCAAACCGAAATCATCACCGGCGGCAAAAGCGGCATCCGCTTCCTTTCAAATTCCTTCCGACCGTACTTTCTTTTTCTAAACGACATTGCGGCAGTTATTGAAATCTTTTTTTGCCTCCGAAAACACCGCCCCGACATCCTCCACCTCAACAGCTCCAAAGCCGGAGTCGTCGGCGCCATCGCGGCAACAATCTATAACGTCGGGTGTCGGGTGTCGGGTGTCGGGTGTCGCCCCATCAAAGTCATCTTCACCGCCCACGGTTGGGTATTTAATCCCAAAAACCGTTACAGCTGGCTGCGACAACATTGCTACATATTCTTTCACAAATTCGCGGCATTATTTCAAGACGCCATCATCAATGTTTCCGCGTATGACCGTGAGCTCGCCCTCCGCTACCATATCGCCCCAGCAAAAAAACTGTTTACTATTCATAACGGCATAGATGTTTCCGCAATAAACTTTCTGAATAAAGACAGCGCTCGCGCCGCGCTTCTGCAAAAGGTCCGAAGTCCGGAGTCCGGAGTCCGAAACATCGGTCATCGGTCAGCGGTCATCGGTCAGGAACACTGGATTGGCTCCATCGGCCGCCTTGTCGTTGAAAAAAACTACCAAACCCTTATTGACGCCGCCGCACTTGTCAAAGGTCAATTGTCAATTGTCAATTGTCAATTTTTTATCATCGGCGAAGGATACGAACGCGCTATGCTGGAGAAAAAAATCGCCGACCTCGGCCTACAGAACAATGTCTTCCTTCTCGGCGCACTCCCAAACGCCGAACAATACTTGAAAGCATTTGACGTGTTTGTGATGCCATCAATCAAAGAAGGGCTCCCCTACACCCTACTCGAAGCAATGGCCGCGAGAATTCCAATCATTGCCACAAAAACCGGCGGCATGCCGGAAATACTTGAACCGACCCGCGCCGATGGGGGGGCAAGCAACGGCCTTGTCGTTCCACCCCGCGATGCCACAATGCTCGCAGAAGCAATCAAAAAGCTCCTCGCCAATACATCGCTCCAACAAACATTCGGAACAAACGCCCAAGCATACGCGCAGAAAGAGCTCACGCTCGAACGTATGACGAAGGAAACAACAGGGATTTACAAAAGCATGTATGGGCGACTATAAACTCCGCGCTTATCCGCGTTGCTATCCGCGTCTTTCCGCTTCTATAGCAAAGTACCCAATCGTCTTCTCCAATCCCTCCTCCAACTTCACTTTCGGCTCCCACCGCAACACCTTCTTCGCGAGCGCAATGTCGGGTTTACGCTTTTTCGGATCATCCTCCGGCAACGGCTTCTTCGCAATTTTTGACTTGGACTTCGTCATCGCAATCACTTTTTTTGCGAGTTGAAGCACGGTAAACTCTCTCGGATTCCCAAGATTCACGGGGCCCGTGAAGTTCTCGGCATTCATCAGCCGCACCAAACCTTCCACTAGATCATCAACGTAGCAAAACGACCGCGTTTGCGAACCGTCGCCGTAAATGGTGATATCATCCCCCGCTAGCGCTTGTACGATAAAATTGGAAACCACGCGCCCGTCGTTTGCGGCCATGCGCGGACCATAGGTATTGAAAATGCGCGCCACCCGAATTTCCAGCCCATGTGAACGGTGATAGTCAAAGCACAACGTTTCCGCGACGCGCTTGCCTTCGTCGTAGCACGCGCGGGGCCCGATGGGGTTCACGTTTCCCCGATACGATTCTTTTTGCGGATGCTCCAGCGGATCGCCGTACACCTCCGAAGTTGACGCCTGCAAAGTCCGACTCCCATGCTTCTTCGCCAACCCCAACACGTTAATCATGCCGATGGTGTTCGCCTTGATGGTGCGAATGGCATTTGATTGATAGTGAATCGGCGATGCCGGGCACGCGAGATTATACACCTGACGCACCGGCTCCTCAATAAAGAGCGGCTCAATAATATCATGCTTGATGAATACAAAGTTTTTATTCGCTCGCAGATGTGCAATATTTTTTTCGCTTCCGGTGAACAGATTATCCACGCAAATAACGCGGTTGCCCTCGCTAAGCAATCGCTCGCATAAGTGGCTTCCGATAAACCCTGCACCACCCGTAACAAGTATTTTCTTTTCTTTTTTTGTCGCCATCAACATGTTTATGAACACAAGTATGACCTCATACGTGGTGCGGGGTAAATCCGGCCCCACCGGTCACAAGAATTGTTTTTAACTTAGACATAAACGCTATATATCAAATGTACCAAAATGTTCTCGGATGTGCTTATCCGGCACGCCATCATAAAAGTTGCGAAGTTTTTGCTTGATGTCGGAAAAATCTTTGCCAACAACAAACGACGATTGATTAATGAATTGCACAAGGTCGTCCAGAAATTTACTAACATTCTCACCGCGTCCCCAGCCCAAGTCGCCACCCACCTCTCCGGAAACATCAACAATTTCGGCATCCAAATCAACGAGATGAAGACACTTCTCGCTCTCACCCGCTTTTGTGCCGTACACATATTGATCAATCTTCGCGATATCCCAAAAAAACGCATCGCCGCTTTCATACTTTGCTTGGATATAATCAATAAGCGAAGAAAAAAGTTTATGTAACGCCTCATACAAGTGCCACCGCTCTTCGCCCTCAACTTGGGCATGTAACGGATCACGCCCCTCAATCCGGTCCGCGACAACAAAAAATGACGGCTCGCCTTTTTCGTTCTTGCCAACAGCAAAATCCGCAGAAAAATCAATGCCGTACTTCATTTTTAACTCATCAAAAAGATGTTTTGCATCGGAGATAGGGTCTTTGCTGTCATACGCGAGCGCGAGTTCTTTGAGCGTCACCGAGCGGACAATCTTGTCCTTACGCGCCCCGAATTCACGCAGCGGCTCCCTGTCATCCTCCCCTCGCCATTCAGGCGAAATATCCGACGTTCTCAGCGGCTCGCGGAACGGCGATTCTTTGTGTGGTTGTTCAAATTTTTCGGGCATATTGAAAGTATAAACTAACCCTCAAACTTATACACTCGGAAAGCCTCAATTCCCGCACGGGTTTGAATGCTCGCGGCGACCGGCACACTGTTACGCCGCAAATCCTCCTCAAACACATCGGCGGCTTTTTTGTTTTCCTTGAACGGATTGAGTTCCGTCGCAGGAGTGCTCGCGATAAAGTAAACCGTAAATCCATTAAAGTAGTCACTACCCTGTGTTTGAACAACATCTAAAAAGTTCTCCACATAAAGCGTAGGTGTTACGTGATAGAAAAATCGCCGATAGAAAATCCATTCAAGCGTTCCTAATGCAACGTTGTCGTTGTAGATGATAAGTGTTTTTTGTGGCTCAAGTGTTTTCGGTACGCGCTCCGCGAATGTCTGAATAACATCATTCAAGTGGCGATTAGTGGACTCCGGTATTGCCGCCGAACGCGTACCGCGAAGCTCCGCGGTAAGGTATCGATCAAGCGCGGCAATGCCGTAATCTTCGCCCTCGAAAAAATTAATGCGCACGGTGCGCGTGAACTCAAGAAGCAAAAGCCCAATAACGAGCACCCGGCAAGCAACGCGATACCGCGGTTGCGCAAGAAACCACGCAAGTGATAACGCGCCGAGTACGGCGAAGGGAAACGCATACAGCGTCAAGAAGCGCGCCGCCGAGCCGATAATAAGCAGCAGCAGCGTCGCGAACGCAATATATAATCCGATAAATATTATGACCGAGGAACGCCTCAATTCGCGACGCACGAGCATCGTCACTGCGCCAAGAACAGCAAGAATGGGCGTCATCCAACCAACATACGCCGGAAGATTTTTCCCGATATCGCGGAACGGCGCTTGTACCTTTCCCAAGAGACCGGTCCATTCCGGCGTCGCCTGCCCCAACGCATAAGCGATCTGCAAATCAAAATGCCCGCGCGCGCGGTAGAGCTCAATGTTATAAATAATAACCGGAGAAAAAATGATCAGTGCGAGGAACACCGCGGCATACACTCGCCAATCACGAAAGACATCGCGCCGTCCGATCAAAAGATAGACAAGAAACACCGGCGCAAGAAACACCGCGGTGTACTTAACAAGAAGCGCGATGGCGAGCGATGCTCCGAACGCCCACCAATACCTTGGCGCATCCAAAAATTTCAAAAAACAATAAACGGCCAAAAGCGTCGCTCCGAATGTCGCGCCGTCTAAAATTGCGGTGCGGGAAATACTGACCGCGGGGTTTCCGATGGCAAGAAGTGCGGCGGTGATAAGCGCGAGGGTTTCCAAGGAATCATCACTTGCCAATCTGCGAAATATTCGCCGGACAATCGCATAAAGCAATAGAATAGAAAAAATCCCCCACAACGCCGATGGCAGCCGCGCGACAAACAGCGAATCTCCGAATGCGCGGAAAAAAACGTGGCTCACCAAAAACGCGAACGGCGGCGCGTCGTGAAACGAGAGACGAGTCCACCGCGGCAAGTCGGCATTCTCATACCACTCCACGGGCTGGGTTTGAAAACTCGTGCCGAGATAATCCAGATAGCCGATAGATCTGAAGGCATCAACGGACTCGTCGCCGATGATGTCGCGACCGCCCAAATCCCACAAGCGGAGCACTGCGCCAAGTACAACGATGGCACAAAGCATCGCGACGTGATAACGCCTCATACTATTGCGTAATAGAAAGCTTCTCCAGCAACCTTGCCCGTTCCGCAGTCAGCTGCGAATGTCCGGGGGAAATCGCGAGCGCCTCGTCAATCGCAGAAATAGCTCGCGCGATGTCTCCGGAACCCTCATAATATGCCGCGAGGCGCGCAAGCAAGGCGATTTTTCCGTCAGAATCCGCTGCGCGCGCAACGCCTCCGCGCAACAGATCCGGAATCATCACACGTTTTTCCGGCATACTGTACCAATAAAGATCCGCGAGGTTGATGCGCGTCCCAACGTCACCAGGATTATTAGTTACTGCTTGTAAGTAATTTTTCTCCGCGCGAACATAATCCTTCAGATATGACCCGTACAAAAATCCGAGATTTTGAAACGACAAAAAATTTTTCGGGCGGATGACACTCGCAAATTCCCACGCATCAGCAGCGCCCGCATAATCTTCAAGCGCCTTGCGCACCAACCCCAGCGTAATCCACGGCGTGAGGGTGTTGTAATCGTTCTTCAAAACAGTGGTCGCCTCACGAATCTGCCGCGCAAGATCCTCCCGCACCGCGGGCGGTAGCGCTTCACCGGCGGGAATAGCGCGAGATAAAATTGCCGCTGCTCTGCGCTTCAGCTCCTCGTCCACCGTCACAACCTCCACCATTGCGCCACCGGATACGGGCGTTGTCGTACTCTCCTCCACCGTCACACCGGTAATTTCCGCTGACCTATCGCCTAAAAGATTTTTATTCTGCCACAGCGCAATGCCGCCGCCGACAAGCATTAATACAATAAGCATAAAAATAATTGTGCGTTTCATATAGAAACTATAATAGTCGCTTCAGTATAAAGTATCAAGTACGCCAAAAGTAGCTCCTCACACTCTTTTGGAATTCTCCCTTTCTTAAAGGGAGTACCCGAAGGGGGAGGGATTTATTCTCCCTTTCCTAAAATCCTCCGGGCCGCGGGCACCTTTTAGGATTTACTTTTTAAAATCCACCGGCCTTCAGCCACCTCCTTTAGAAAAGGAGGAATTGGGGGTATGAGGGGTCTCCGTCAAAAACCAAAAGCCCTCCGATGCGTACATCAGAGGGCTCTTGGTTTCTAACCAACCTCTAGTCTCTCAAGAACTAGTGGCTGAAGACGCGTGTCTGGAAGTCCTGACCAACGCCCGGGAATCCGGCAACGCCGTATCCGTTTGTGAAGTCAAGGTTATCGTCAGCAGTTGACGCCGTTGTCGGAGTCGTTGTGCTGAACGGAGTCCAGATCATGTTTTCGGACGTCGTTGCCAAACCATCGATTGTGGCCGCTTTGACCAACAAGAGGGTTGCGCCCATTGACGGATACACTGTATCCGCAACGAGGCTGACGTTCAAGGATTCTACGTTGTTTGACGTAAGACCCGTGACAGTGTTCGCGCGCAATCGATAGGTCTTCGACGTACCCGCCGGAACCAAGCGGTCCGCGACGTTGTTGTCGAAGAGGATTTCGACTGAATCAAGAACACCTGTACCATCGGCAGGAGATCCCAACCGATCAGTCGGTGTTACCCCTGCTGCATTCACCGCGCCGGAAGGACCGAACAGCTGGAAGCTACCAACCGTGGCACCTGTCGTCGCGATCTTGAAGGTCAACTTGTAGAGACCCACGTCACGGCCTGTTCCGGCCGAGATTTTGATCGCGTACAAGTCTGAACCCTGAGCCAAGGCCGTGGACGTCGTCACATCTTCGATGGTCGGAACCGTTCGGAAGATGCGGAGACCGTTCGTCGTGATGTCCGACGTGGTACCGGACGAAATCGTCGCGCCCGAGCCAACACCAACCGCGTAGTTGCCGTTGATGCCGACGTTATCACCATCATAAGAGATGGCAAGGAACGCGCCGGGCGTACCCTCGTCAGCGCTTTGCGCCGAGAGATCGCCTTTAATGGTCAAGGTTACAGTTTCGCCTTTCGGAATGCGGACCGAGGTCGTCAATGTTGACGTCGCGGTATCCGCGGACGCAAGGCCAAACTGCGCGATACCTACCTGCGTAGAACCGTTCCAGAGCGATACTTTCTGGCCAACCAAGTCGGCCGGAGAGTTAGACGCCGTGTTTCCAAGCTGTATCGCAACCTGGCGGAGATCAAGATCTTCCGCGGTGGATCCCGTAAACTTGAGCGCGGCGAGTGTTACGCCCGATGAGCCGGCTTGAGCAAGCTTGTACAGCATGCTTGAGTCAACCGCAACGGTATACGCACCGGAAGTCGCTGAAGTCATGCTCTGACCGTTGGAATCGTTGAAGGATTCAACAATCGTCTGACCGCTGGTCAAACCGGTCGCGGCAGTGTAGCCCGTTCCGGCTTGTCCGGAATCAAGACCCCAGTAGTACAATCCCGTCGTGCCAACCGCTACGTTGCAGCGGAGTGACAGCGTGCGCGATGTTCCTTTCTGGAGCAAGAGTCCCGTGCCATCAAATGTCATCGTCGTTGAAGACGAGACCGCGGTCGGGTTCACCACATTAGAACCGGTCGTGATCGAAGCAGAATTTGCATCCGTACCGTCATAAAGCTGACAGTTCGTGAGGTTTGTTGCTGTTCCGGACGAACCATACGCGAGCGGCAAAGAAGTGACGCGCACGTCTTCACCCGACGCAGTAACGTCAAGGATGTAACGTGAGAATTCAAACTTCGAAGCGCCTGCGATGACGGTTCTTGCCGTCGGTTGCGTGGACGCAGTCACCGAGAACGAACCTGCTTTTACGGTCATTGTCTGACCGGAAACGGCAGATGTCGGAGCCGCGGTGATGGTGTTGCCGGTTACCTGACCGGTAATCGTGGTCCAGTTGGTGCTCGGAGTCGTTGACGCAGCGAGTGTGTCGTTGGTGTCAAAGTCCGTGCCGAGCTTACCCAAGAGTTTCACGTTCGTGATACCCACCGGGAAGGTGATGGTATCAGTGAAGGTCAAAGTACCAGTTTGCAGAGTTCCGGCGCCATCTTTCGGACCGGCAAGCACCGAACCGTCTTCTCTCACGAGGCTGATGTTCGTAATGTCAACAGTGCTTACCGCGCTGCCGCTGCTTTCAACAGCGAGAATGCGGAAGACGATGTTTCCTACGGACACCGGCTCGCCCTTAACATCAACTGAGAATCCGCCGATCGGCTGATTCGACAAGTTGACGGCGATGTTCTGAGATTGAACACCAGTCCACGACGTCACGTTTACCGTGCCGGCGCTGATGTGAACTTCGGATGCATCGTAGTAGTAGTCATCCGTGTTGTTAAACGCGGCGCCATCTGCTGCGGCTGCTGAACCCGCGAAGTCCGGTGTAACGCCGTAGCCGTAGGTTTCGCCTACTGCATAGACATCAGACCGCTTCGCGATATCGAAGTCAATTTTGCGTCCGGAACCTCCGGTAACGTCACCTTTGATTGCGAGTTCTTTGGAGAACCCTTTGTCAACCAAAAGACCTTTACCCGGGAAGTTTGTCGTGAAGTACTTTCCGTCAGCGCTTACTACGGCGTCATACGCGACGCCATCCACGTAGGTCTTCACATTCGTGATGTCAGAGACACCGGCGGAACCGGTCTGGTTCCAACGAACAGATTTAATGTACACGCGCTCTTGCGAGTTCGCGGTCCATTTCACTGCTGCGAATGTATAACCTGTGGTGCCGACTTCCTTTGTCTGGCTGGTGCCAGGATCAATGGAACCACGAGACGGACTAGTCAGTCCGCCGACCGTGAGTGTTTCGTTCACGGTGTGCGACGTGCCCGTCATCGGCAACGTGGCATTCACCGCGGCAGACGTGTTCACCGCCACAAGGGAGATGGAAAGCGTCTGACCGCCCAATGAAGCCGCCGCTGCGCGGTTACCGGCAATCGTCATAGTCCGTGACTGACCGGCTTTCACGACAAAAGCTTCACCAATGTTCGCGCGATGATCAGAGCTGAGCGTCTTCGCAATACCCAATTGGTTACCATTTTCGTCCAAAAGCACAACGCCAGAGAGCGCTGCGTCGGTCGCAAGCCCAGTCCGCTCAACCGTGAGGTTGGAAACCGAGACGTCAGATGCGCCCGCGGTCAACGTCACAACGGTAAACGGAATGCGCGCTGCGGATGCCGGAGCCAAGCTCGCCACCGGCTGGTTCGCAGCCAATGCAACAGTAAGACCCGCACCAGACGGGGTAACGGTGGTCGTTCCACCGGTTGTCGTCGTGGTCGTTGTCGTGGTTGTTGTCGTGGTTGTCGTCATTGACGCAACCGCCGCGCGAGTGATCGGACCGAAATAGCCGACTGCGGGCGTAATGCCGTTTGCAGCCTGCAACTTCGCCAATGCCGCCTTGGTTAATGCGCCAAAGTAGCCTGTCGGCTGAACTGCCAAATACCCTTTTGAATTCAGAAGTGTCTGCAACGCAGTCACATCATCGCCCCTACTGCCCACAGTGAGGTTGCGGGTGTAGTTGTATGAAGGAGCAGCTGTTGTGCCACCCTGAAGTGCCTGAAGTTGCGCCTGCAATGCCGTGATCTGAGCCAAAAGATCAGCGATGCTCACTTCTGCTTGCGCTGCAAGCGGAAGAAGCATTGCCGAACCTGAGAGCCAGATTACGGTCGTCGCGGAAAGCGCAACTGAAGCGACTTTCTTTGCAATATTACCCATAATCATTTGTTACTCTTGGAACCTATCTCAATAGCAATTCCCTAGGCAAACGTGTGAGGAGAGCACTTACAATGTATTCCTTCAACAGGTTCAGGAAATAATATTCCCTGAGTTTATCGAAGGGCAACATTAAAGGATGCTCTATATGCTAAGGAATTTTTATTGAGATAGGCCCGTTAATCTTCGCTAACTAATAATGGTTTTCGGGAAATTACCCCCCGCCACTCCCGTCCGAAAACGGATCGACCACGAGCGCTGTTAAGGATAATCTTTGGTATCAACAGGAAAACCCCACCGATGGGGGTGAGGCCACATAAAATGCCGGTGCAGCAACGCTACAAGGCATGAAGTTTCGCAGATCGGCCTCACGCTGACCTGCAAATACATACTTTCCATACTAGCCGAAGTCCAGAAATCCGTCAAGTTGGACTACGCTAATATGCTCGAATATACAGAAAAACCTCATTTTGACGGTTCATGAGAGATAACGAGGCATCCTATGTTTCATTACGTTCCCTTTACTTCATCACGTAATAGGACGCAGGACCGCCATTGCCGAGCCGGTCAATTGCCCCATGCTGAAGAAGACGCTGTAAATCATACCGCAACGTACGCTCGCTAACATCCGGAAATTCGGCAATAAGGTCCTTCATTCGGCAACCCTTAATAATTCCGTTGCCGCTTGACCCCCCAGAAGAAAGTTTAATCTTCTCAAGGATTGCCGATTGCCGTATTGCCGAACCTACGCTCACCATTCCTGGCTGCTGTTTATCTGTTGATTGAAGAATGGGAGGAATCACTTCATCGGCAATATCAACCGAGGTTTCCTTGAAGCCATCGGAAATCGGCATTGCCGAATCAACGTCATACGCGGCAACGCGCTCATTGTTTTCAACCGGCACATTATGCGATGCGGCAATATCGCTTTGCAATGAAATTGCCGGACTTGCCGTAGAGAACATCGTACTCAAATCAGGCAATTTATCAATTCCGAACGATTGCCGTATTTCCGAAGCCAATCCTTCTAACTCACGGAGCAAAATACGGGCGTTAACAGTTTCAATCTCGTACACCGACGCCCCAAGCTTGATAACATTCTGTGCCGCGGCAATGATATCTAAAATCCCATCAGGTTCCGGAGCGACAACGTTATCCACAAGCGCAAGCGCCAACTCTTCAAGCCGCGAACGGAAATCTTTGCGCCGCACATACGCGGCAACACGAATAAGCGCGTATCCGATCTCCTGCGCCTTGTCCGAAAATTGAGAGGAAGTATTCATATGTATGTGAGTATAGTAAACCCAGCGGTTCATCGCAAGAGCGCCTTCCCTTTTGTTCTTCCCCTTCTACTCCCTACCACCTACTCACTACAACCTACTGCCTACCCTACACCTTCCACCGCGAAAGCGCGGCAATAAGCAATATAAAAAATCCGGCAAGCGCGATATGTTTCGCTACCGTATCGCGACGCAGCAATCCCGATGCCGCGGAAACGCTTAAATGTAAAAAAGTGAATCCGGCAAGCGCGGAAATACCGGCAGCGCTTGCATAACCTATCGGCAACAACGTGACCACCCAAACAATTTCAAGGAAAAGCAGCGTGAGCGTGAGCGCGGCAATGCGTTGCCGAAAGTTATATGCCGGAATGCCGTGCGTTCCTAAAAGTTCGTACGCAAGTAAGAAAAAAACAATGCCGAGTCCGAAATGCTTAAGCACAAAGTACTCACTCACTCCAACGGAAAAATATGCCAACGTTGCAAGGTAAAGCATTCCGGCATGCAGCGCCTCATGCCACCATAGCCGACGGATGAATAACAACTCCTTTAAGCGCAAGAGCATATAAAACAACGCCGCAATAAAAAGTCCGGCAGCATTCCCCAACCCGGCGCTCTCCAGCATCGGCAACGCGAAAGAGATTCCGATCAGCGCGATATATGCATACAAAAACTGCAATGCGTTAAATGCCGGTTGAGCATACAGGAATGTCGCGACGCCCAAAAAAATAATGCCGGGGAAAAATCCTCCACCGACACCCCAGCCGAGCAGCGACCAAAAGATAGCTGTTCTAAGCAGTAATCCGAACCGCAGACTCTGCATAGCCGATTTTAATTTTTCCGCCATCGTGGATTTCGCCCTTCACTATCTTATCCGCCAGCTTATCAAGTATCATTTTCTGAATCAAGCGCTTGATGGGGCGCGCGCCATATTCCGGATCAAAACCGTTCTCGGCAATATATTTCCTTAGCCCCTCATCAAACACTGTCTTAATACCCCGCGCCGCCAAACGATCCTTCACTTTCTCCAGCTGAATATCCACAATCCGCTCAATCGCCGCCTTGGAAAGTGAATTGAAAATCACCACCTCATCAATGCGGTTCAAAAACTCCGGCTTGAATGTGTCCTTGAGCGTCGTCCGCACTTTCGCTTTGAAGTCCTCTTCTTTTTTCGCCGCCTGGTCGCCAATCTCCGTCGCAAAGCCGATTTCCGCCATTGCTTTAAAGAAATGACTGCCGACATTGGACGTCATAATAATGATGGCGTTTTTGAAATTCACGGTTTTGCCCTTGCCATCGGTGAGGCGCCCGTTATCCAGCACTTGCAACAAAATATTAAACACCTCCGGATGGGCTTTTTCAATTTCATCAAACAAAATCAAACTGTACGGCCGGTGACGGACTATTTCCGTGAGCTGCCCGCCTTCCTCGAAACCCACGTAGCCCGGCGGCGAACCGATAAGACGCGACACCGCGTGCCGCTCCATATATTCGGACATATCCACGCGGATAAGCGCCTTTTCATCGTTAAACATAAATTCCGCCAATGCTTTCGCAAGCTCGGTTTTACCCACACCCGTCGGGCCAAGAAACATAAATGAACCCAGTGGCTTATGCTCGTCGGAAAGTCCCGTGCGTGCGCGGCGGAGAGCCGATGAGACGGCCGCGATAGCGTCTTCCTGACCAACCACACGACTACCAAGCACCTCCTCAATGCGCCCGAGCTTTGTTGTTTCGGACTCCAGCATTTTAGAAACCGGAATACCGGTCCAGCGCGCAACAACCGCCGCGATGTCTTCCTCGTCAACCGCTTCTTTAATAAACTTACCGTCGGCGCTTTTTGTGGAACCCTTCAAAAAGAATTTCTTTTCAAACGCTTTATACTCTTTTTCCGCCGCCGGCAGCTCGCCATAAATAATCTGGGCTGTACGCTCCAAATTCCCGCCTCGTTCCGCCACTTCGGACTCTCTCCGCAAATCGTCAATTTTCCTCCGCAAATTGTGGAGGTCCTCAAACACCATCTTTTCAGCGTGCCACTTGCCGGTTAAAGCATCATTCCCCTCTTTCAGCTCCGCGAGTTTCGCGTTCACCTCCTTCGTGCGCTCCTTGTTTTTCGCGCCCGCTTCTTTGCTGACCGCGGATTTTTCAATCTCCAAACGCGTAATCTCACGGCGAAGCTTATCAATCTCGCGCGGCAAACTCTCGGTCTCCAAACGCCGCGCCGCGGCCGCTTCGTCAATCAAATCTACCGCTTTATCCGGCAAAAATCGGTCGCTGATGTAGCGCGCGCCCAAATTCACCGCCGCGATAATCGCTTCGTCGCTGATGCGAATAGCGTGATGCATTTCATATTTTTCCTTGATGCCGCGCAAGATGGCGATGGCATCCTCAATAGAAGGTTCCTCAACAACCACCGGCTGAAAACGGCGTTCAAGCGCCGGATCTTTTTCAATGTAGCGCTGATATTCGCGGAGCGTTGTGGCGCCAATCGCGTGGAGCTCCCCACGCGCTAAGGCAGGTTTCAATAGATTAGAGGCATCAATCGCCCCCTCGGCGGCACCCGCGCCTACTATCATATGTATTTCATCTATAAAAAGAATCAGTCGCCCGGCGCTGTTCCGGATTTCATTCACGAATGCTTTCAAACGGTCCTCAAACTCGCCGCGGAACTTCGTGCCGGCGATGAGCAGTCCTAAGTCCAACGAGATAACTTCTTTATTTTTCAGCGTCTCGGGAACGTCGCCGGAAATAATCCGTTGCGCAAGGCCCTCCACAATCGCGGTTTTACCCACTCCGGGCTCGCCAATTAAAACAGGATTATTTTTTGTGCGCCGCGAAAGTACCTGAATCACGCGCCGGAGCTCTTCATCGCGGCCGATCACGGGGTCGAACTTGCCTTCGCGTGCGCGGTCGGTCATGTTCACCGCGTATTTTTCAAGCACTTGGAACTTTGATTCCGGCATCTCGTCCGTTACTCGAGTTGAGCCGCGGAGCGCCGCCAACGCGCGCATCGCCACGTCTTTTTTGTATCCCACGCGCTCCAAAATCGTCTTTGCGGTTGAAGGCGCGTCCCCTATCGCCAAGAGTAAATGCTCGCACGAGACAAACTCGTCCTTTTGCGTTATCGCGACTTTCGCGGCGCGGTCCAAAAGCACCATCAACTCCTGCGACAAATACATCTGCGACACGTTTCCCCCCGCGATCACCTTGGGCAAGTGCTCCAGTTCCGCTTCAATCGCATCGTGCAATTCATCAATATTCACACCCACGCGCGTGAGCATCGGCTGAACGAGCGATGCATCGTCTTCAATTAAACTGTGCAACAAATGCACGGCCTTAAACTCGCCGTGATTTTTCATAGACGCCAAATCCTGCGCGTTCTGCAACGCCTCCTGTGCTTTGATGGTGAATCGGTTGAACTGCTTCATGGCGGTCAATAAATCAATAAAGCATAGAAAGCATAGAAGCAAGACTCGCGCTCTTCATTGCCTTCTCCTTCCGCTTGCTTTTTTGCTTCGTTGCTTTATTGCTTTCTAACTATAATCCTACCATATCAAACGCATTAGCACTCTGTCAATGAGAGTGCCAATCCCCCCAGTGTCATCCTGAGTCCGCCAGCAGGCCGGTTGATTGTAAATAATATATCCGAAGAGGTGCCCGCGGCCGCCGAAGGATCTCTGAGATTCTTCAGCCGATAGCAGTCGGCTTCAGAATGACGCGCCGAGAAAAAGTCATCGGCTCGTCCCACATTGTGGGACGAGCCGTGTATGACGCTACAACCTGACCGCGCCGCGGTCACAGAGCTGACCGAAGAGCAGCAGCAGGGACTCCTCGCTCATGACAACGTGCGTTGACGCCCACGGGTTGCTCGAGCACACCCACGCCTCAAGAGCGCTACCGCACCGCGGACACTTCTCGGAACGGATACGCTCGCCGTAGAATGCCGCGTTGCATCGCTTACAGGTCTGCCGATGTGCCACGTTGATGCGGAACATACATCGGCGCGACTCGCCCGCCTTCGGCGCCTCCCTCACATCCAGCACGACCTCCGCCACCTTCACCGGATCGAAAGTCACGGGGATGGTCATGCGCCGCTTCAGCTCCTCCAAGCGCGCCGGACTTCTCTTCTTCGCCACTTCCGCCTCCACGCGCCCCCATGCCTTGACGCACGACTGCGCCACTGAGACCATCACGGCAACGAAAATCATCGCACCGAGAACGAACATGACGATGCCCATGACGAGTTCCTCCACAAAGAACCGGTGCGTCCCTACTGCGCTTCAGGATCCACAAACTTCCTCCATGCTACCTTTTCAGCCGCAAAATAGCAACGGCTCAACGGAGATTCCCCGTTGAGCCGTTCGCGCTTTTTCACGTATGCGACTACTTCACGCCGACCATCAGACACTCGTCATCAAGGCGAATCCGTGCGAAGAGAAGCGTGGCGCCGTTCTCCGCGGCAAACGCCTCGCATTGCGCGCGGATACGCCCCCGAAGGCTTCGCAAACGCTCGTCTTCACCGGGCTCGAGCACTTTCAAACCGAGCGGGATGATGAGCTGGTATCCTTTCCTTGTGAGTTTCCCGGGCGATGCGTGCTGCGGACTCAACCCTTCCTTCACAAACTCCGCCTGAAGCCGCCACAAAAGCCTGTCATTCAAGCGGGCAAGCTTCCTGCGCCACGAGTCAAGAACGTGAATTGCGATAATCGCTCCCGCGACGAGAACGATGGCCGCAACCACCGCAAACTCAACCGTACCCATCTACGAACTCCTTTCCGAAGAAGACCCGTCGCGCACAGCGTTTTCCTTCCGCCGCCGGTAGACCGACCACAGAATGCCAAATCCTACGGCAAGAAGTGACAGAAGTCCGCCAACCCATGCAAGGATAAGTCCGCCTGTTCCGTCCTTCATTGTGAATCTCCTTTCCGCTTATAGGGAACGCGCATGATCACTACGATCGGACTAAGCGCGACCAACACGACGAGGAACTCCTTCACCGACGGCGCGAGTACGAATGCGAGACAAATCGCAACCGCCTCCACCCAAAGTCCCTTACCTATCATGTCAATTCCTCCAACTACCACCCCAACATTCAGAACGCTGTATCAAATATCACAAAAACATTAAGAAATTGCAACGTAGCGAAAACAATCGTAAAAAATCAGCTGTATCGTAACCGCTTACTCCACTAATACGCGGCCGCGTATTAGTGGAGTAATAAAGTAGCAGCGAAAACAAAAGCAGGCGCGCTATGCGTCGACGTGTTTCAAGCTTCCGGTTTTTGTCACCGCCAAGATCTGCACATGCGACAAAAGGCCGAGCGCGCGAAGCGCGTCGAAAAACGCTTCGGGCAAAACAACCTTCCCCGCCCAAACACTTTGCTGGAGTTTCACGAACCGTAAGTTTTTAAGTACGGCGCGCAACCATTCCCGCTTTCCTTTCTGCCGCTCCGGAATATCAAAAATAACAATCTTGAGCTCATGCGACTGTTTGACGGTAAAGGTTTTCGGTGGGTATGCGTTGCGCTGCGCGCTTTTTTTGACACGCATCATCCCCGCCAGCGTCGCCTTCCACCGGCCGTTGCGATCCGCCGTTTTTGCCACAAGACCCTCATGCTTCAACTTACTCAAAAGTTTGTGAACATACTGACGTTCTTGAAGCGCGCGAATACGGTGCTCAAAAATGGGTTGGCGTATAGGGTCGTCGTGCACTCGCCTCATGCGGCTCTGCAAATTGACTCTGCTGTATTTGTTAAGCGCATCGTGAATAGCCACAGCGGTCATTGCGCCGGCTTGAATCATTTCTAAAATCAGCAACGTCGCGTTGTCCCGTACGGGGCGGTAGTTTTCCATAATTATATTATCGTAGCACACGCCTAAAAGTTACTCCACTAATACGCGGCCGCGTATTAGTGGAGTAAGAAAACCAAGCGACAAAAAAATGCGGGGGCGAGGTGCGATGATGAATGTTCTGTAACGAATACTGTTTTTAAAACACAGAAGCTCCGCCCGGTTTTCACCGAACGGAGCTCTGATCGCTTGTTCTACTTCGCGCCGACGCATACGTTAAATCACACGATGAGTCGCTTCGTCGTTTCAGCGACCGCGAACAGCTCTTCATTAGTGAACCGCGGGCGGTGAATCTCCTGCCACGAGTTGGACGAGAGCGAGGGATCCGTCGTACACACCGAACGCACCCAACCAAGATACGGCGCGAGTTCGCCGGTCCCGGGGTTGCGCCGCGTGTAGTGGAGCACCTGGCAATTGTGGATACGATCGAACGGATTAGCGCTCTCATGCAGCCGCCGATAATCCCACAACGTCATGCGTTCCAAACGCACGCGCATCGCCCACATCAGTTCACCATGTGAGACAATGACGACCGGCTTCCCCTCGCACTCACGATGCAGCGTGGCGATGATACGATCCGCGCGCAGCAGCACGCTTCCCCCTACCGCTTCGCCTGATGGCGGATTCCAAAGTAACGGGTCCATCTCCCGGAGCCGCTGGAAATCCGGAAACTTGACCCGCCGCTCATCCTCAGGCATCGCCTCCATGTCACCCTGGTCGCGTTCGCGAAGGAGAATGTCCAAAAACCATGTGGCATTCGGAAACGAGAGGAGCGCGGCGGTCTCCATGGCACGCAAGTATTCGGATGTGTAGTAACGGAAGAACCCATCCGAGAATTCCTTCCGTAACCACACGCCGGCGGTACATGCCTGCATCCGGCCTTTGTCCGTCAGCCGCCAAAGCGAACTGTGCCGCTTGCGAAACTCCTCCGTGAAGTACGCGTTATTTCCTTTGCGCGATGCACTCTGCGCAACATTTCCCTCCGACTCGCCATGCCGGACAAACACGAGATCTGCGGGCATACCCATCGGAAAACTCCTCAAAGGACCGTTGTTATTATACTGCCTACTTCATGATTCTCGCAAGCGCCAAAAACGCTTTATCGATATCCCTCTTTCTCGTTTGCCTTCCTAAGCTGAATCGCACGCTTTGCGATGCGCGGTCAGCGGAATAGCCCATCGCGCGGATGACGTACGATTCTTTTGCGGCGCGCGAGCGGCACGCGGCGCCGGGCGAGGCAGCGATACCCTGAACATCCAACGCAATCACCATATCCCCCGCCGAATGGCCCGGGAAGTATACATTGATATTGTTCGGCAACCGCTCGGTAAGCGAACCGTTCAGTTCTGCTTTTGGCGCAATGACACGCAGACGTTTCAAAAAATAATCGCGGAGTTTTGAAACGCGCGCCGATTCTTTGTTGCGTAATTTTTCCGCAAGCGCCACTGCCGCGCCAAAACCGACAATCAGCGGCGTGTTTTCGGTGCCCGCCCGCAATCCCCATTCCTGCCCGCTGCCCGTTATAATCGGCGCAAGATATTCGTTCTCTTGCTTTGTTGCTTTATTGCTTCCTTGCTTCCTTATATACAGCGCCCCCACCCCCTTCGGCCCATACATCTTCTGTCCGGAAAGCGTCAACAAATCAACGCCGAGTTCATCCACGCGACACGGAAGATATTGAAAGGACTGCGCGGCATCCGAATGGAATAATGGATAAGAAGCAGCGCCTTGTGCCGATCTAAATTCAGCAAGCATCTTCCCGATTTCAGCAATCGGCTGCACAACTCCGGTTTCATTATTCGCATGCATAATAGAAACCAAAACCGTCCGGTCATTCAATGCGACTTTCAGCTTTTTGAGGTCAACGAGCCCTTCGCGATTCACGGGAATATAAATAACTTCGGCGCCTTCACACTCTAAAGCACGGCACGTCTCAAGCACCGACTCGTGTTCTATTGTAGAAGTGATGATCTGCGGCTGAAATGTTTTGTTTCTTTGCTTCTTTGTTTCTTTGCTTCTTTGAGCAATCCCGCGGATTGCTAGGTTATTCGCCTCCGAGGCCGTTCCGGTAAATACAATTTCTTTATAATGACAACCGAGTGCTTGCACAATTGTCTCGCGCGCGCGGAATATGGCAGCCGATGCCTCTTGCCCAAACCAATGAAGCGACGACGGATTGCCGAACTTTTCCGAAAAATATGGCTCCATGGCGCACAAAACTTCCGGAGCGACCGGAGTTGACGCAGCGTAATCAAGGT
Organism: bacterium; assembly: GCA_030649055.1. Classification (NCBI taxonomy): domain Bacteria; species bacterium. The sequence continues at coordinate 19,250 of JAUSGH010000011.1, forward strand.
AAATACGGTTCATAAAAAAGTATTTAGTATCTCGTATTGAGTATATAGTATAGGCGCGCAACGCAAGAAAAGCAAAAGGCGCGGAACTCAGAGGAGCAACCGCGCCTTTTCGCACATCCGCTAGTCGCGGTCCGCGTCCGCAGAGTGGTCATCCGCCTCACCGCTGAGGAGCGCCGTCTCGGGCTGTGGCGGCGTCACGACCTTGGGAGCGGAGACGACACTGATGATGTCGCCGCCCTTCTTGGCCCGAGCCCTCCATCCCGACCCATCGTCCCAGCCAAGGTTCTCGACGGTTGCCGACTCCCACGCTCCGAGGAAATGGTGCCGGCTCATAAGCAACCTCCGCGCCGCATCCGCGAACCGATCTGCGACACGCACCGTCACATCCCAGAGCTTCAGCTCAAACACGAAGAGCCGCTCCACCCTCTCCCGCTTCTTCTTGGCCATGAAATCCTACCGGAAAACATGCCCGATAAATCTTTCACTACTGTAACCGCTCGCGTCGTTGAAGTCAACAGTAGACAGCAACAAAAAATTCGGGTATTATATTGCTATGCCCCGTGCGACAACTTCGATCGCGGGGTGCGAAGTAACGAGAATCCCAAAATTGATATAAGGCGACAATGGTTACAAAAAACGATGACGCAGCATTACACACATCCATCGAAGTTGTAGCACAGGGTATGGACGAACTGCTTTTCAACACATCGGTCGGGCTTCACCTCACCCCAATGCAAGTGGCGCAAGAAATCGTGCGCTTCATGTGCGAAGATGCGACCCGGAAATACAAAGTGACGCTCGGCACCGACTCCATGCGGCTCACGGGAAACGCGGCGGATTTTGTGACCGCAATCGTCGTGCATCGTGTGGGACGCGGCGGACGGTATTTTTGGCGCCGTATTGAGCTGGACAACTTCCACACCATGCGCGACCGCATCACACACGAAGTCATCATGTCGCTGGAAATTGCCACAGGGTTTCTCACAAAACTCGAAGAAGCAAAAAACGCGGCAACGGCAAACGTGCCGCATTATGATTTTGAAATTCACGTGGACGTCGGAGAAAACGGCGCGACCAAAGCGATGATCCAGGAACTCGTCGGCATGGTGCGCGCGCACAACTTTGAAGCGCGAATCAAACCCGAAAGCTACGCGGCATCAAACATCGCCGATAAACATACCTAACATGGACAAGTTAGTCATTGATATAGAAACCAAAAACACGTTCGCCGATGTCGGCGGACAATTTAACCTCCACAAACTGGAGGCGTCGTTTGTGGGCATTTATTCATACAACGAAAACTCTTACCTCTCATTTTTTGAAAAAGATTTTGATAAGCTTGGACGGGTGCTCCAAAAAGCCGGACTCGTCATCGGCTTCAGCATCAACCGCTTTGATATTCCGGTGATGAAAAAATATTACGAGTCCGGCAACAACTTCTCCACCGGAGTCAATTTCAACATCTTCGCGGTGGAGCGGCTGGATCTCCTGGAAGAAATTGAACGCGCCATCGGCAGCCGCATCAGTTTGGATTTGCTCGCCAAAGAAAACCTCGGTATCGGCAAAACACACCACGGTTTGGACGCGGTGAAATTTTACCGCGAAGGCAACATGGAGGAGCTCAAGAATTATTGCCTGCACGATGTGAAAATTACCAAAGACTTATATGAACTCGCGAAGAAGCAAGGGTACCTCATGGTGCCGCAGCGGGATAATCCGCAGCCGCTCAAAGTGGCGTTGAGTTTCAAGGAGACATACATGCCGGCGACGCTGTTCTAGGCAGTCCAGAAAGCAAAAAAGCAACGAAGCAATAAAGCAACGGGTGCCGCGCGAAACCCATTGAAGCATATCGCGCTCATGCTTCTTTGTTTTCATGCTTCTTTGCTTCCATGCTTTCCTGCTTTCTTGTACAATAAGTACATGAAGCGCAAACCAAAGAAAGAACGTGGAGAGGATCGCGATGAGGCGCCCCGCGAAAGCGGCTTGCACATGAGCGCGGGGACAAAGAAAAGCGTCGCGGCGGTGCTACTTCTTGGTGTCGCGGTGGTACTGCTCCTCGCAAGTTTCGCGAAAGCCGGCCCGGCAGGCACATTTCTTTTTGATATCCTCTACAAGCTGTTCGGCTGGGGCTATTACCTCTGGCCGTTTATCGCGTTCGTCATCGCGCTCTCGCTGCTGCTCTCCGCGGAAGAAAAGTTTTTTGCCATGACCGCCGTGGGAGCGGGGGGGTTTATCGCCGGCGGCCTCGGCCTCATTGATATTGTATTTCCGGAAAAAGGCGGTCTCATCGGAAACGGTATCGGCGCCTTGGAGGTCCCTTTCGGCTACATCGCGGGCATCGTCCTCACCGGATGCATCATGATCGCCTCGCTCCTCATCGCGCTGGACGCGAAAATCGTGCTGTTGCGGCCGAAAAAAGAAGCCGGCGAAGAAGACGAAGAAAAAGAAACGCCGGAGCCGGTCGCAAAGAAACCGGCAATGGAACAGCACGCGATTGTGGTGAAATCCGGTGACGGAAAAAAAGAAACGATGACGCTGGACCTTAAGGGCAAAAAAACCGAGCGCGAGGAAGAAGAAGAAAAACCGAAGCATGAGGAGGCGGACGAGAAAGAATTAAGCATTTCCTACGGCTCAAAAGCTTCGGCCCGCAACACGAAAGAACCCTACAAACCCCAAAACTACACCGCGCCGCCGCTTTCGCTATTAAAATCCTCCACCGAGAAGCCGACCTCCGGCGACTTGCGCGCAAATGCAAACATTATTAAGCGCACACTGGAGAGCTTTGGCATTCCGGTAGAAATGGGCGAGATTAACATCGGACCGAAAGTCACCCGCTATACCTTAAAACCCGCGGAAGGCATTAAAATTACGCGCATTTTGGCGCTGAATCAAGACCTCGCCTTGGCGCTCGCCGCGCACCCCATCCGCATTGAGGCGCCGATTCCGGGAAAGTCACTCGTAGGCATTGAGGTGCCGAACAAATCCGCGGCAATCGTGCGGCTTGGCACGCTCCTCGGCTATCAGGAGTTCGCCGCATCCAGCCCGTTATCATTCGTACTCGGACGCGACGTGACCGGCGATCCCATTTTTGCGAACATCGAAAAAATGCCGCACATGATGATTGCGGGCGCGACCGGCTCCGGCAAAAGCGTTGCCATCCACGCGATGATTATTTCGCTCTTGTACAAAAACTCGCCGGAAACGCTGAAGTTCATTATGATTGACCCGAAGCGCGTGGAGCTCTCCGTCTACGACGGCATCCCCCACCTCGTCGCTCCCGTCATCACCGAAGGCAAAAAATCCGTTGGCGTGTTCCGCTGGGCGATTTCCGAAATGGAGCGCCGCTACGAGATTCTGCTCCAGGCCGGCGCGCGCGACATTAAAAGCTATAACAAATCAAACCAACCCCCGCTCCCCTTTATTGTTATTGTTGTGGATGAGCTGGCAGACCTTATGGCTTCCTACGGCCGGGAAATTGAAACCTCTATCGTGCGCCTCGCGCAAATGGCGCGCGCGACCGGCATTCACTTGATTGTCTCAACACAGCGCCCATCGGTGGAAGTCATCACCGGACTCATTAAAGCGAACATCACCGCGCGTGTTGCCTTGCAGGTCGCGAGCCAAGTGGACTCGCGCACCATTCTTGACATGGGTGGCGCGGAAAAATTGCTGGGCGGAGGTGATATGCTGTTTATCTCGTCCGATTACTCAAAACCGAAACGCATCCAAGGGGCTTATGTCAGCGAAGAAGAAATAAACAAAGTGTCGGACTTTGTCATGGAAAACAACCTTGGCGCCGAGCGCGTGAAAAGCGAAGCAAAAGATACCGAAGCCGCCATCGCGGCGGAGGGAGCACAGGCAATAGAGGCACCGGCCACGATGGGTTCGGTAAATTTTGACGAGGCCTTGCCAGACGATGACGATGAGCTCTATGATGAAGCGGTGAAAGTCGTGATGGAAGCGAAGAAGGCATCCGCCTCCCTCCTCCAACGACGGCTGAAAGTCGGGTACGCGCGCGCCGCGCGGCTTCTGGACATGATGGAAGCGAAAGGCGTTGTTGGTCCGGGCGACGGCGCGAAACCGCGCGAAGTGTTTTTGGAGTCATCAGGCCCGGAACTGAAACCCAAGGATTTCCCCGGCGGCAACGATGATGCCAACGCTTAACTGCGTTGCATTACATAGAAGTATCAAGTATAGAGTATAAAGAAGAAGGTATAGGGAACTGGGGCTGCCGTGCGGCTGTGCCATACTCTCTTCACAATACTCAATACTTTATACTAATTTTTGTTCCTATGGATTCCCAAAAACTCATCAAAGAACTTATTTCCGAAGCGCTCGAGCAAAAAGGCTTGAACCGGGAGAAGCTGGCGCAAACGACCGGTATCCCCGACCGTTTTCTTGACATATTTTTGGACGGCGGATCGACAAATCTTCCCGCGGCGCCCTATGTCCGCGGCTACCTGAAAAAAATAGCGGGCGCGCTTGATCTTGACGCGGAAGAGCTCTGGAGAATGCACGAACGTGAGTTCCCGGCGCGGCGGTCGGGAGAAACCGATATGCTGCCCGGCAATCGTTTTGCCATTCAAAGCGTCAACAAAGTGGTGATTATCATGATCACCGTCGGCATCCTCGCCCTGGCATATATGGGAATAAACTCCGATCGACTCATGGGAGCGCCGTCGCTCACCATAAACAATCCTTCTGCTGAAGCCTTGTCGGTCGCCTCCCCCACAATAACCATTGACGGCTTTCTCGGAAACCCCGACGACACATTGACCATCAACAACGAAACCGTGTATGTTGACGAGAACGGTCAGTTCAAAAAAACTTTTCCGTTGGATGAAGGGCTGAATAATTTTGATATCTCAGCAAAACGCTTCCTCGGTAAAACCGTAACCGTACAACGGCAAGTGGTGTACACGCCGGAACCGGAGCTTAGAAATACGCCGTTGCTACCGCAAGTCCCGTAATAATCAAAAAGGTCTTATCCATACTCAATACCAAATACTAAATACTAAATACTCATTTTATGACTAAAGAACCGATAAAGGAAAATAAAGAAAAGGACGTGGACGATTTACTCGCGGCATTGCAGAGCAAATTCGGCGAAGGCGCGATCATGAAACTGGGCGACGTAAGCCGCGTGGACGTTGAAGTCATCCCCACCGGATCATTTTCACTTGATATGGCGCTGGGCGTCGGCGGCCTCCCCAAAGGACGCATTGTGGAAATATATGGACCTGAGAGCTCCGGCAAAACAACGCTCGCGTTAAATGTCGTGGCACAGGCGCAAAAAAAAGGCGGCCGCGCGGCCTTCATTGACGCGGAGCACGCCATGGATCCGGAATACGCCGCAAAGCTGGGCGTCAAAGTAAAAGAGCTCTTAATTTCACAGCCGGATAATGGTGAAGAGGCGTTAAACATTTTGGAAAGCTTGGTGCGCTCGGGAATTATTGATGTCGTGGTGGTAGACTCGGTCGCCGCGCTTACTCCAAAAGCCGAAATTGAGGGCGAAATGGGCCAGCAATATATGGGGCTCCAGGCGCGGTTGATGTCCCAGGCGCTCCGTAAGCTCACCGCAATTTCCGCAAAGTCAAAAACGCTTATTATTTTCATCAATCAAATCCGCATGCAAATCGGCGTGATGTTCGGAAATCCGGAAACGACCCCTGGTGGCCGCGCGCTCCGTTTCTACTCTTCCGTCCGCATTGATATCCGTCGCACCGCGCAAATCAAAAAAGGTGAGGCGGTCGTCGGCAATCGCGTGAAAGCAAAAGTAGTAAAAAATAAAGTGGCTCCCCCATTCCGCACCGCCGAGTTTGACATCATGTACGGCGCCGGCATTTCCTACGAAGGCGATGTGCTGGGCGTAGCAATCACATCCGGTGTAGTCACCAAAACCGGAAACACCTACAGCTTTGAAGGCGAGAAACTCGGCGTCGGCATTGAGGCAACCAAGACGCGCCTCAAAGAAGAAAAGCGCATCCTAAACGAAATCGTGAAACGCGCGAAAGCCGCCGACGGCCAGCCAAAAGTGGCGCAAGCGGAAGAGGAAGGAGCGAAGGAGGAGTAAGTGCCCGTCCGTCATTGCGATCCGCCTAAGGCGGAGAAGCAATCTTACATTTATGTC
>JAUSGH010000012.1 GCA_030649055.1 bacterium
GTGGATGTGGTCGCGGGAAATGTCGCAACAGCGAGTGGCACCGTTGATTTGATTAAGGCGGGAGCGGATGCGATTAAGGTGGGCATCGGGCCCGGGGCGGCGTGTTCCACGCGCATCGTGGCGGGTTCCGGCGTGCCGCAATTTACGGCGGTCAAGGCGTGCGTTGAAGCGGCGAAGAAATACAATGTACCGATTATCGCCGACGGCGGAATAAAAAATTCCGGTGACGTGGCAAAAGCCATTGGCGCAGGTGCCTCAGCGGTCATGATCGGCAACATGTTTGCGGGAAGTTTGGAATCGCCCGGCGAGTATTACATTGAAGACGGGGGAGCATTTAAGATTTATCGCGGGCTTGCCTCGCGCGATGCTTCCATGGACCGCGGAGCGCGCGAAGCAAATGCCGAGCGCGCCGACCGCGCGCCGGAGGGCATCGGCTACCGCGTCACGTATAAAGGAGAAGTGAAAAGAATCCTCGGCAATCTCGTGGACGGACTCCAGTCCGGTATGAGTTACACTGGCGCCCGAAATTTAAAAGAATTTGCCGATAAAGCGGAATTTGTGCGGATGACCGATGCGGGTATGCGCGAAAGCGTGCCGCGGAGCCATCAGCAGTAAGGGCGGGGTGCGGGTGGTATAATAAAAAATAGTGGGAGGCCGCATCGAGAAAGGAGGTGCGCGATGGAGACCATGGGCTTGCACGTGCTTTGGGTTTTCGTGCGCGACTATCTTGCGGGAAAAAACGCTGACGCGCAGAACGTCACGCTTGCCCGGGATCTTGAGTGGCGCGGTATTACGGACGGCGATCGTATCGCGAAGTTCACGTGTCCGCGGTGCCGGGAGCCGCTGTATTTCCTTGAAGGGTTCGGTCCGGCGTGTTCAGGTTTGCGTGGCGGTTGCGGATTGAAGGCGCCGCGCGGGAAGCGCGTGCCATTCGAGAAAAAGAATTAGGAGATGCAGGATGGCAATTACGGTTGATGACATCGCTGAAGCGGTGGACATTGAGGAAGTCATCCAGGAGTACATGGCGGGCGGGTTGGACAAAGAACAAACCCGGGAGATGCTCAAAGAGCTCATGAAGCTCAAGGTAAGCCCGGGTGACCGCCTACTGTTCCGTTACCCGGTGCCGGATCCGAATAATCCTGCGGTGCCGCCGCGCTGGTATGCCTACGCGGTACGGTGTCCGAGGTGCAGGAAGCCGTCCGTGTACTTCTTCCAGGACTTCGGTCCGGGGTGTTCGGGAATGGACGGCGGATGTGGCTATAAAGTGCCAAAGGAAAAGCGTCCGTGGTACGATCCGCCATCGGATGTCAATCGTGGCAGGGCGCCATACAAAACATAACGACCCCCAAGCTCGTGATGAGCAAGGGGGTCGTTCGCTTTTTGTTCTTTCGGAGTTAGTCCGCGCGGCCGTACTTCTTTTTGAGGTAGACCGTGTAGTCCGCCAGGAACTTCGGACCGAAGTTCCTCGGAGAGAAGGGGAGCGGCAGCCACTCTGCGGCCGAGGTTTTCCACGCACCGGTGATTGTGCCCTTCGTGTGTGTGAACAGGCGCACAGTAGGGTCGTAGTGTTTGCCGGTGAGAATGGCTCGCCTGATTGCGGCTCCGAGGAGCCGCTGTCGGTCGCGGTACATGACGCTGGGTGGCATCGTGCCATCGCCTTCGGCCACGATCATGACCGACTTGATGTAGGGATCCTTCGCGCGCCTCATGGCACGAACAGCATCTTCAACCGGATAGATCGGGTGAAAATCCTCCTCGTTGGACATCGCGCCGAAATACATCCGGTCGGTGACGGCGCTCTCGCCGGTCGCGATGGACACGAAGTAGTTCCGTAACGGGCACTTCAGGGGATCATGGGAGGGATTGTCCATCAGCGCCTCGCCTTCGCGGATCGTCTGCGTGATCGAGATGTTCAGGACGTCGATCTTCGAGAGCGGTACGCGTGCGTAGTCTTCAAAGAGCACGTCGGCGAGCGTCGCAATCACCGCGGTGCCGCCATCGGATGTTCCGCAGATGAGGATGCAATCCTCGCCTACGGTATCGCGCAGAAAGTCGCGACAGCCACCGCAGGGCATCGCGAACCGCTTGGGGGTTCCGGATTTGTGCCCCGCGAGAATAACGAGCGCCGGAGTCACGGGGTTTTCGATGGAATTTTGCCGGGAGGCGAGTGCGGCAATCACGGCCACTTCAAGGTGAAGCGAGTCGCAGTTGCCGGACTCTACATTCTCGGATTGCGCGATCGCGAGCTCGCCGGCTCCTACGCAACCCTTCACGTGGTATCCGGAGAAGATCGGATTTCCGGATTTCGCCTCCGACGCGCGCGTAAGGAGCATGAGGTAGTACGGCGCCATCACGCGCTCCACCTTCGTAAGCGGCCGGAGCGAATGTTCGCCGTTCTTCGTGATCACAAGCCGCATCAGTTCCCACTTCGGCATGGTTGTCTCCTTTCGTTTGTTCATACCTTTAATAGCAGTGCTACAAGGATACTAATGCGTTTTTGTGAAATATACAACTTGGCGGAGGGGGTGGGAGTCGCCTCTCATTTTTGCTACAACTCGAGACCTTCGCTCCCTCTTCGGGAGCTGCGGCCCGCGGTTCGAATCCGTCACCAGAAAAATTTGGCGTGGCATGAATGCCATCCCAAATTTTTGCGGAGGGGGTGGGAGTCGAACCCACGATGCCTTGCGGCATACCGGTTTTCGAAACCGGCGCAATCGGCCACTATGCGACCCCTCCAAATCAACGTCTTCAGTATAACGAAATTGCACAAAAGGTCAAAAAGTGATAAGGTATGAAGGAAATTGCCCTCGTAGTTCAACGGATCAGAACAGTCCCGTCCTAAGGGATAGATCGAGGTTCGATTCCTCGCGAGGGCACATCGGGCTTTAAGCTTTTGTTTATCCCTGCTACGCTTGAAGTAGCACGGGATATTTTTGGAGGGAGACCGATGATTGAGCGGCTGAATCTCATCAAAGGGCCGGAAGGTGAAGGAGCCGGCAAACCGGACATCATGGAAATGATGGACGTGAACGCCGCCGGAATCCTCGTGCGCCGGTTGCTGCGGTATACGCTTCGGGAGTACAATGAGCGTGCCATGCGCGAGTCGCTTAGCAAGCGATTCGTGCGTCACACAAAGCACTTGGTCGCGATGCAGGCCGCGCACATAGAGCGTGTGCTCTGGAATGGCAACGCGCTTACGCGCCGGCTGCTCATCGGCATTCCGCCGAAGGAGCGCACGGAGAACGAGGAAGAAACGCTCATGAATCGGATCCGCGAGGTTGAATTCGCGCTTCTGATGCATGAGTGTGCCAAGATGAATCCCAAGTGTCGTGGCGGCGTGAACCCCGACCGTCACATGGAGGAAACGTGCAACGATACGCTGACCTTCCTCGCTGACTACCGCAGGAAGCGCAAGCCGCTGGCCGATCGGATCGCCGCGATGGTAGAGGTTTCCGGGTCGCCGTACTCCATATACGCGAAGCACACCGGCACGCGCACGCCGGCGACGGTTGAAGAGGCCATCGTCTTCGCGGCAGTGAACTTGGATGCAATTGACTTCTGGGGCGCGCGCGACATCGTGTGGATCCGCCAGCATCCGGAAATGCTGGGTGGGGAGAGTCTGGAACCCGAGCATGTCCGGGAGTCGCTGGAGTTCGCCAAGCGCATGTGCGACGACGCGGCGAAGCGAGTGAACAGTCTGAATCTCCGCAAGTTGGACGGGGCCGAAAAGAAATCCATCGCGGATTTCGGCATTGCGTACTGGCGCCGGAGCGAACAATTCTTCGCGTTCGTTGAAGAGTGGTCTCCGCAGAGCTTCGTTGAGTTCCGCGGCGCATGTACTGCATTCCTTCGCGCGGAATTCGGAAAACGCATCACGCGTCCCGAGTGGAACGTCGGTTCGCGCATGCCCAACATACACGACTGACTGCCGTGCTTTTCTTCGGAAGAGTGCGGCAGTTCAATTTTTATACGGCCCGTTCTTATGCTGGTGTTCTTGAGAACACCAGCATAAGGAATCGGAGATGGTGCGGGTGCTTTTGAAAAAAGTTTGATATGGTGCTATGCTGTATGCAAAACAGAAAAGCCGATAAGAAGGGCCTATAGTGAAGCGGTATCACGGATCCATGGCATGGATCAAGTTGGGGTTCGACTCCCCATAGGTCCACGAATATGTCTGAATATCTTGAACAAGAAGAAGATGAAGAGGGCGGCTTTGACGCCGAAGCCGCCGAACAACAGGAATCGGTGCGGTTGGAAGGCGTTGCGCGGGAGATTGACTCGGCCGCAAGTTTTCCGATGCTCTTTGGCATTGGGTTAATCACCTCGCTTTTTAATCGTCCGGCGAAAAACAAAGAAGAGGAACCAAAACCCAAAAACAATGAACGGAGAGCTGCGTGAAAAAATACGGCAATATATTTTGCAATCGCCGCTTGCGTTAATGGACAAAGCGGAGTTTTCGGATTTCCTTTCGCGCGCGAAGGAAGATGAGCTCGCGCCACTTGTTCAATTGTTTGAGAAAGACGCGAGTTGGGTCACAAAACTTTTTCATAACTACCAAGATAAAAAAGCCGCGTTTGCCAGCCGCGACCCGAAGCTATGGGAGAAAATTTTAGACGAGGAAGAGCGAATGCTCCGCGAGCGTTAGCCTAAGAGGCTTCGTATCTTTCCGCGTACTTCACTGATGAGTGCGTTAAGGCGGCTATAGTCGGCCGGATATCCGACGAGTTCCATAAATCCGGCACCAGAAACGGTTTTTTCGCCTATTGTGCCGGATACATCCACGGGACCCTCCCAATAATTCATTCCGGCGAGGAGCAGTTCTTCGTCGGCGAGTGGCGCGTGCGCGGAAAGACGTATGGCGGCGTCCGGTATAGAGATGTCCCATGAGAGGGGATACTCGGCGTTTGTGCGCGGACTTTTCCATATATCCGTGCCGGGCGTGAGTGTAAGTTGAGTATAGTGCGCGCTTGTGCCATCCGGTCGTAATACATCAACGAGCCCTTCTTTTTTCTCGCCGTTCTGATACTCCACGCACATGAGGTCGATGCCGTCGTGCAGTTGCAACGAGAACCAATTCCACCGGTCGCGCGCGTATGGGACATTCGCCCATTGGTGATCCATCCACGCCTTGCCTTCAATCGCAATCCAATTGCCATCAACGAGAATGGAACCTGTGACACGCAAATCCGTCAGCGAATAGTAATAACTTTCGCGTCCGGCAACAGAAATAAAACCCGTGCCCGCCTCAAGGAGGGGTTGTTTTTGTGAGACGAGCGAGAGATTGAGATTTTTTGATTTGAGTTGATACGTGAACGGCGCGGTTTCGGTGATTTCTGTCGGCACCTCATGGCGGGTCAGTGGGTCATGGTATGAAACGTAGAGCAGGGGATTCCCGAAGCTCTCGCGCGAAATAAACACCACATGCTGCGCGTCTTTGAGTGCGGTTTGTTTGGTGATGTTGGAAAGTACCGCGTGCGCGAAATACGCGTGCGGCATGTGGCTTTGCAGCGGCAAACTTTTTAAGAACGGAATTTTCGCCTTCGCCACGTCGGCGCGGAAAAGACAGTTGGTGAAACTGTACCGATTGCCGGAAGCATCACGCAAATGGCCGTTCCAATACCACCATTCAATCGTGGCGTCGTGCGATTGCTCGTCGCTGGGAAAAACGATTGGCGTTGGAGGGTTCGGCATATGTTTTCCAGTATACTGCTTTACGACGCCACGGCGCTACTTACATAAAGAAGTGGCCCGAGGCGCTGGTGCGCCTCGGGCCGGTATAAACCGCGTTCGAACATGTGACTTGTCTACGTCTCGGTTCCCGTGAGGAGCGCGACGAGCTCGGCGGCCTCGGCGATCTTCTCCTCGATGATGGGCGCCGGAAACTTCGCCTTTGCCCATTCGGTGGAGAACTTGAGGTTTTTGTGGAATGGCCCCTGGAGCTTGAGCACTTCGAGGGGCGTCTTGCCCCACTCGGTCGCGAGGCCGAAGACCACCTGCTGGATCCACGCGACGCTGAGCGCCTGACTCAAGTCCGCGTCGCGGAGAATCTGTCCCGAAAGACCAACCGCTTCCGATGGTGATGTGTGCGGGAACTCGGTGGCCTTGATGAGCTCCGCGATGTTCTCGAACTCACCCGCGTCTTCGGGGGCGAGATGTTGTTTCAGTCCCGCGATGGCCCGTTCGATGTTTGCTGCGTCGGGACCGGGCACGCCAGTGTGGTCGAAGTCATGGAAGAGCGCCGCGATGAGGAGTGTGCGCACCTCGCGCTTCGTGAGCGTCGTGTCATAGAACATGCACGCGTTGTAGCACAGCCATAGCACGTGGCACATGTGCCGGAAGTTGTGGTACGGGTTGCACAGGTTTTCCGCGCGGTTGAAGACCGATCGGAAGTAGCTGACGAGATTGCCCTCGTAGCGTCCCGTCGCGTTGTTGATGATGGCGGGAATACTGCCGCAGATCTCCAGTGTGGAGCCCATGTTGGCCTCCTTGGTAAGGTGCCGCTAATCTCCCCAAACAACAGCGTCTGAGGTTGCGCTTATGCTAACACGCCGACGCCGATTAAGCAAACGGCTCAACGGCGCCTCCCGTTGAGCCGTTTGGAGTTATTCAAACTCAAGCTTGCGGTCCCCGAGACCCTTTCGGGTCTACCGCATTTTCCCGCGCAAAGCGGTGGGGGTGAGATTCGAACTCACGGTACCCTTTCAGGTACAGCAGTTTTCAAGACTGCCGCCTTAAACCACTCGGCCACCCCACCGTTGGCTCTAGCATAGCCTAAAACAGTAAGTTGTCGCAATACTCGGGGTTGTATAGATAACTTCTCTATGATAGTATTTGCCTCAGTGAAGGCGTAAACGACAAGGAGGTTCCCATGCGTTCGCGTCATGAGATACTGGCGAAGCGGTGGAGGTTTATCGGGATATGGGGCTGGATGGCGAGTGTGCTGATACTATTGGCGCTGAACATCGCGAAGGGATGCGGCGCGCATTGGGCGGAGGTGGCGGTGAGGAGCGGATGGTCCGTGTTTCTTGTTGCCGCTATCTTCGCGCTCTACTTCTACGCTCGGAGCAAGTGGAAGTTTCACGTGCTGCGCTATTGCCGCGCGTGCAAGAGAGAGATGAGCGGCGATAAACCCGAAGAGCGGTGCAACGCGCCAGAATTGTGGGGGCAGTTTGCGGTGTGCGACGCGTGCCGGAGCAACGCGGATTTCTACGCATCGCTGCCAAATTGCGAGCCCTCGCTGTGGAACGAGGAGCTGGCGAAACGATGGTTTCGCATATTGCTTAGGGCATTGGGATGCATCGTGGTACTCATGATCGTTTCTCTCATCCCAAACGGTGAGCCCTTGAGTGATATCGCGCTCGTGCTACTGCTTTGTGTGTTGCCCGTGTCATTTCTCTCTTCCGAGAAGTGGAACGCGTACAACACGGCATTCTGCGTCCGTTGCAAGCGCGACATCGCGCTCTGTGAATCCCGGGTGTGGGTGAATAGCGCGGCGGTGGTTTGTGAACAATGCGATGACGTGGAGTGTAGAAACAATGACGACGACGATGACGGCGATGAGTTCGCCGGCGCGTGAAGAAATGACGCCGCTCGGTTCCAGTCGGGACCGAGCGGATTCTTTTTATACAGTTGCATTAAAAATGCTTTCGTGATAATATGTCATCAGTGTTGAGGTGGCGGTTTCCAAGTTTAACGGAGGTGCTTATGAATTCCCGGATGTGGAGAGTCGTTGAGGTGGTCGGCACGGCGCTTGTGGTATGCGATACGATACTGCTTGCCGCGTGCTGGTTGCTTATGCAGTTCGTTCTCGCCATGGTCGCGCGCGGGATTTGGCGCACAACTCCCGGCTGGCACGGCGTGGTCGGAGCCGCGACGTTCGCGCTATTCACGACAATACTCTGGGCGCTTGCCGTGTGGAGTATGCGGCACGCTCGTCTTCGCGATGACTTGTAAACGAAGAACTCGCGCTATATCGCCCTGGCTATTGTCAGGGCGATCACTATTTTCGCGCCCGCGGTTTTGAGCATCCGGACGGCTTCGCCGATGGTCGCGCCGGTGGTGAACACATCATCAACGAGTAGGATATTTTTTCCTGCGATGGCGGTGCTGTGTGGATTTATCGCAAACGCATCTGCAAGATTCGCGCTGCGTTCCGCGCGATCGCGCATCTTTGCCTGTGCGGGGGTTGCTTTGACGCGCTGAAGCACGTCCGTTACGAGCGGCAAGCGAAGATGCGCCGCAACGTGCGTCGCAAGTAGTTCAGCCTGATTGAAGCCGCGTTCCTCAAACCGGTCGGCGTGAAGCGGCACAGGCAAGACAGTGAACCCCAAAAAATGATAATCAAGCGTCGTAAGATATTGCGCGAGAAGCCCGGCGAGCGGCACGGCGGCAGCGCGCAATTTTCCATATTTCAAGCGCCATATGAGTTTTTGCACCGCTTCGTTGCGGTATGAGGCGGCGCTGCCTAGCATGTAAAGTGCCTCGGGGTGACAAATTTTCGCGTTCCCGGGCAACCGCGCGCCGCAAACAGAACAAAACAGCGTGTCAAAAAGCGCGATGCTGCCAAAGCACGCAGCGCAAACATTTTGCGTTTTTTCTTCCGGCAAAAGATTTTTCTCGCACGCAAAACAGAGCGGCGGGAAAAGAATGTCCAGCACCGTGTCTTTTATTGCCGCAAGCGACGGGATTTTCATGATATACTGATGGTATGGTGATTGCCGGCGAATGGCAAATTGTTTAGAGCTTATAGGATTTGTCATTCCGGGCTTGACCCGGAATCCAGTGTGTGCAAATTCTGGATTCCCGCTGGAGTTTACCCGCCTTTGGCGGGCGGGAATGACACTGTTATTTTTATGGAGTTTAATTTTTTTAAAAACCTTTTTTCTCCGCGCACCTATCTTGGCGTGGACATCGGCACCACGTCATTAAAAATCGTGGAGATGAAGCGCGGGAAAGAGAACGTCGAATTGTTGAACTACGGCTATCTGGAAAGTTTTGATTATTTGGAACGCGCGAACGAGGCGTTTCAGACGAGTACCTTAAAGTTGCAGGAGGAGACGGTGGCGAAATACTTGCGGGCACTCATGAAAGAAAGCGGTATTGCCGCGCGTCCGGTGATTGCCGCGCTTCCGTCGTTTTCATCGTTCACCACACTTATTGAAGTGCCGATGCTCTCGGACGAAGAGCTGGGTAATTCCATGCAGCTGCAGGCAAAACAGTATGTGCCGATGCCGATAACGGAAGTGAAGCTGGACTGGCAAAAAGTGGGGGAGCGGCGCGACACCGACGGCCGTGTGCTGCAGCAGGTGCTGCTCATTTCGGTGCCAAATGAAGTCATCAGCCGCTATCAGAACATTTTCAAGCGCGCGGGGTTGAACCTCCTGGCGCTGGAAGTTGAAGGTGTAAGTTTGGCGCGCGCCTTGACTACCGGTACTACCGGCCCATCGCTCGTGATGGACATCGGTTCGCGTTCAACAACGATAGTGGTCGCCGAAGGGGGATTGATGAAATTCGCGGGGCAGACCGATTTTGCGGGCGCGACGCTCACGCAAACCGTCGCGACGGGGTTAAAACTCGGTAATCGCCGCGCGGAAGAAATGAAGCGGCACCGTGGCTTGACCGGAGCGGCGGGAGAGTATGAGTTATTCACACTGCTGTGCCCAATGGTAGATGTTATAATAAATGAAGGAATGCGTGTAAAGAAAAATTACGAAACGCTGTATAAAACAGCCGTTTCACGCATCGTCCTTTCCGGCGCAAGCGCGAACTTGCCCGGTCTTGACCGTTACATCGCGAAAGAAACGGGTCTCGCGGTTTCGCACGCGGAACCGTTCGCGCATATCACCTACCCCATGCGTATGGCGCCATTTCTTTCAGATTTGGGGCCGGTACTTTCGGTGGCGATTGGGTTAGGACAAAAGGAGTTGTGATGGGATAAAATAAAGCATAAAAACAACGAAGCAATAAAGCATAAAAATACAAAAGCAAGAAAGCGCACAAGAGCGCCGCGTTGCTTCTATGCTTAGTTGCTCAAATGTTTTTTTGTGCCACACGATGCCAGAGCTTTTACAAAATAACAGCGCGTTGCAGGATCGCGACACCGGACCAGGTGTGCCGTGGAAGATTTTTTTATTCTCTATCATTTTACTTTCCACCGCGGTCGCGGGATATGTCGGCGTTCGCGCCGGGTATGAGCCGTATGTCGCGGGAAAGTTGGATACAGTGAACGCGGGGCTCAAAGCGCTCTCCGAAGCGGTGCCGGAGCGTGATCAGGCAAATCTTTTTAAGTTTTATTCCCAGATCGTGAACTTGAAGGGGCTGTTGGACAAACACGTCATTGCGAGTAAAGTCCCCGCGTTTTTAGAAAAAACAACGAATGCAAAAGTTGTGTATACGAATCTCGGCGTAGACGCGATGCGCCGCATTGTGACGCTTGAAGGATTAACTGACCGCTATGAGACATTGAGCGAGCAGTTGGAAGCCATTCGACAGTCATCGGATGTTGAATCGTATTTGTTGAATGAATCGCGCACCACGGAAGGAAAGGTGCGTTTTCGAATTTCCGCGACACTAAGACCCGAGTTGTTTCGTGATTAAAAAACATGCGCCATTCTACTAAACGCATCTTGAGCTTATTCGGCAGCGCGGCATGCTTTGTCGCGGCGCTTATTGTCTACGCCGCGTTTTTGCAGCCGCTCTATGCGAGCGTCAACACCATGCGCGGTGAGCTCGCGGCAAAGTCAAAACTGTACGACGACCAGCAGCGCATCATTGCGAAAGTGAACGATCTTGTCGCGCAGTATCAAGGCAAAGTGAAAATTCAGGACACTATTTCCACCACGCTTCCGTTTGAACCTAACGCGTCGTTTGTTGTGGCACAGCTTTCGGCAATCGCGGCGGGGAATAGTGTCGCGGTGCAGGAATTGAACACGCAATTGCTGCCGGTGGATAAGCCATTAGCAAACATGGGTGGTCTTAAAGGGTTGGGCCGTATGCGCGTTTCGGTGAAACTACTCGGCTCGTACGCGGGGCTTAAAGGATTTTTGCAGGGCGTGGAAACCAATTTGCGGCTCATGGATCTTGTGGAGGCGAAAGTTGAATCAATGCCGAAAAGCCCGGATACGCTTTCCTTCGCGTTGCTTATTGACGCATATTATCAGGCCGCGCAGTAGCAAAGAAGCAATAAAGCAAAAAATCAAGAAAACAACGAAGCATCTATGCTAGATTCTAGATACTAAATTCTAAACACCCTATGCCATTCATCGTTCCCGAAAAACAAAAAAGCATTCCATGGTTCGCGATTATCGCGACGCTGTTTATTGTTGCCGTGATTATTGTGGGCGCGTATTATCTCTTTTTCTCGCCGGCGCCGGCGATTGAAGTACTTGTTCCCGCGCCGCTTCAGAGCGCGAATCAACTCTCGTTCATTGAAGTGGACCCGACCACGGTCATCAACAGCAAAGATTTCCGCACGCTCCGCAGTTACACGGGGTTATTGGGCGTGGGGACACAAGGGAGGCAAAATCCGTTTCTGCCGTTCTAGTGTAACGTCAGGGGTCGGGTGACCGGTGACCGACGTCCGACGACCGATGTCCGATGTCCGATGACCCTCGTCTTCCGTCTTCCGTCACCCAACACCTGACACCCGACACCAGACATCAAACCATGGACTCCAAACTTCTTCTTAAATCATTAGTAGACGCCGGCCTCTTGACGCAAGAGGCGCTTTCCAGCGTGCTCCGCGAATCAACATCGCTCCAGAAAGACGTAGAGAGTATTATTGTTGAGCGGAAAATTGTTGCTGAGCCGGAATTGGCGAAAGTGAAAAGCCGCATTGTGGGTGTGCCGTACAAAGCCGTGGAGGCAGGCAGCATCAGCGATGAGGTGTTAAAAATGGTTCCGGAGGAGACCGCGCGTGGCTACAAAATTTTACCTATCGGGTTGGAGAAAAATCTGCTGATTGTCGGGATGCTGAATCCGGACGACACCGCGGCGCAGGAAGCCCTGCGGTTTATCGGAAAGCAAAACAAAGTGAGTTTGGGTGTGTATCTCATCACCAAAAGCGATCTCGACGCCGGGCTACGCCGCTACGCGCCGTTTGCAAATGAAATTCAGGAGGCGGTGAAGGGGCTGAAGTTGAAAGGTGGGGAGACCACGGCGCGCGTTGTGCAGTTGGAAGAAGGCGGGACACGTGTGGCGGAAGAGGCGCCGGTGATCAAAATCGTTGCGTCGCTTATTAAGGAAGCGGTAAATATCAACGCCTCCGACATTCACATTGAGCCGCAACGTACGCGTCTGCGCATCCGCTACCGCGTGGACGGCCGGTTGCAGGAGGCGACGTCGTTGCCGTTGGCGCTGCATCAACCGATTGTCTCGCGCGTGAAAGTGCTTTCGGAACTGAAGATTGATGAAACACGCATCCCGCAAGACGGCCGTTTTCGTTCGGCATTGTTCGGCCGCGACATCGACTTCCGCGTTTCCACATTTCCGACGCCGACGGGGGAGAAGGTGGCTATCCGTGTGCTTGACCCAACGGTGGGATTAAAAACATTGAGCGACATTGGCATGCTTCCGCTTGTTGAGGAAAAAATCCGCGCCGCCATTCAAAAACCGTTCGGTATGGTGCTCGTCACCGGCCCCACGGGCTCCGGAAAAACAACGACGCTCTACGCGCTCCTCCAGATTTTGAACAGCGAGGAGGCGAACATTGTGAGCTTGGAAGATCCGGTGGAGTATGTGGTGGACGGGTTGAACCAATCGCAGGTGCGTCCGGAGATCGGGTATGATTTTGCCTCCGGCTTGCGCCAGATTTTGCGGCAGGACCCCGACATCGTCATGGTCGGGGAAATCCGAGACAATGAAACCGCGGCGCTTGCCGTGCACGCGGCGCTTACCGGACACGTGGTACTCTCAACCCTTCACACAAATAACGCGTTAAGTGTTATCCCGCGTCTGATTGACATGAAGGTGGATGCGTTTTTGTTGCCGTCGGCGTTGAATATCATGTTGGCACAGCGGCTGGTGGCGCGTCTTTGCCAAAAATGTAAAACCGAAAGCGCTCCGTCCGAAGATTTGCTCGCGGAAATCAAAAAAGAAGCGGACCGGCTTCCGGCAGCGGTAAAAAAATTGTTGCCGGAAAAAGGCGGGTACAATATTTATCATTCGCCCGGATGCGCGGCGTGCAACGGCAAGGGCGTTGAAGGGCGCGTGGCGTTGTTCGAGGTGTTGGAAATGACCAAGGAGTTGGGTGACGTGACCACCAGCGGAGTCACCGAAAGCAAAGTTGCCGAGGAAGCGCGTCGGCAGGGGATGGTGACCATGCGCCAAGATGGTGTGGTCAAAGCCCTGCAGGGCCTCGTCGCTATGGAGGAAGTGCTTCGGGAAACGAGTGAATGATGGTATAATAAGCAAGAAAGCAATAAAACAATAAAGCAATAAAAACACAAAAGCAAGAAAGTGCACGAGAACGCTCCGTTGCTTCTATGCTTACTTGCTTAAATGTTTTCTTTCGTGCCATGACCGAACATCAACAAAAACTGAACGAATTATTATTGACCACCGCGACGCAGAACGCGTCGGATTTGCATATTGCCGTCGGACGGAAGCCCATCATCCGGGTTGACGGCGCGCTTATTCCGCTTCAAAAAGAACCCGTCATAACGCCGGAGGAGGCGACCGGGCTTATTATGGCGCTCTTGACTCCGGAGCAAAAGAAACAGCTTGAGGAAGAAAAAGAAATTGATTTCGCATACGCCTTCGAAGACAAGGCCCGCTTTCGCGTGAACGTGTATTCCCAGCGTGGATTTTTGGCGGCGGCGCTTCGTCTTATTCCTGCCAAAATCCAAACGATTGAAGAGCTGAACCTGCCGCCAATTTTACACGATTTCACGAAACTTTCGCAAGGTTTCATTCTCGTGGTCGGTCCCGCCGGTCACGGCAAGTCCACAACCATCGCCGCGATGACCGATGAAGTGAACCATACGCGCATGGACCACATCATCACGATTGAAGATCCGATTGAATATCTATTTGAACAGGACCGCGCCATCATCTCCCAGCGCGAAGTGAAGCTGGACACGCCAACATTTCATCGCGCGCTTCGCTCGCTCCTTCGGCAAGATCCGGACGTCGTGATGATCGGCGAAATGCGCGACCACATATCGTTTTCCACCGCGTTGACCGCCGCCGAAACTGGACACTTGGTGTTTTCAACGTTGCACACTAACTCCGCTTCGCAGACCATTGACCGCATCATTGACACCTTCCCGGCGGAACAGCAGGGTCAGGTGACTTCGCAATTGGCCGCGACGCTCGTCGCCATTGTCTCCGAACGGCTGGTGAGCAAAGTGGACGGAGGCAGGGTGCCTGCCTGTGAAATCATGATTGTGAACTCCGCCATCCGCAATCTTATCCGCGAGCGCAAGTCCTATCAAATTGACCTCGTGATTGAAACAAGTATGCAGGAGGGGATGATGTCGCTGAACCGTTCGCTCGTGAATTTGGTGAAACAGCGGATGATCACGCCGGAAGTCGCGGAAACTTATTCGCAAAATCCGTCGGAATTAAGAATTCTTCTTCAAAGGATTTAATAGGACCTATAAGTCCAATAGGTCTTATAGGACTTATATGGTGCCATGAAATACCAATACAGCGCGCGCACAAAATCCGGTGAGATGCAGATGGGTTATGTGGAATCCGGCAGCCGCGAGGCGGCGTTCCAGATGCTTTCCGGTCACGACCTTTATGTGTTAAGCATTGAGGCCGAGCGCGAGCCGACGTTTTTGACGCACGTTGCGGATTATTTTCGTCGCGTGAAGTTATTGGACGTCGCCATTTTCACGCGGCAATTCTCCACCATGTTGGAAGCGGAGATTCCGCTCGGCGATACACTCAAAAGTTTATATCGTCAGACGACCAACGCAATTCTCCGCGAAACGATTTTTGAAATATCGTCGGATATTGACGCGGGGTTGTCGCTTTCGCAGGCGCTTGGGAAGCACGGCAACGTGTTTGATAATTTTTATGTAAATCTGGTACGCTCGGCGGAAGTCACGGGTAGAGTTGAAGAAGTGATGGGTTTTTTGGCGGATTATTTGGAGAAAGAGCATATCTTGCAGTCAAAGGTGAAAAACGCGCTTATCTACCCGGCGTTTGTCGTGGGGTTGTTTGTGGTGGTCGCGGGAATCTTGATCGGCGTTGTGTTCCCGCAGATCGGACCGATTTTTGAAGAATCCGGCGTGCAATTGCCACTCCCCACGCGCGTGCTCATCGGCGCGGGGAACTTTTTGGCCAACTGGTGGTTTGCGGTGGTGATTGTCTCCGCGATATTTCTTTTTATGGCGATTGACTACGCGCGCAGTCGCGAGGGGAAAATTGTGATAGACCAAATCAGCGTGAAGTTGCCGGTGTTCGGGCAGTTGTTCGTGAAAACATACGTCGCGCGGTTCGCGGAAGCGGTGAATGTGTTGATCCGCGGCGGCATCCCCATCGCGCAGGCGATTGAAATCAGCGCGGACACCATCGGCAGCGACGTGTACCGCGAGGCATTAAAAGAAGCCGCGGCGGGAATAAGGCGTGGAGAGCTGATGTCCGCGACGCTGGAAAAAAACGAAACATATTTCCCCGCGATTGTGAGCCAGATGATCGCGGTGGGGGAATCCACCGGAAAACTGGACGACATGTTAAAGCGGCTCGCCACATTTTATACGCGCGAAGTGGATGACTTGGTTACCAATCTCGTGGAGCTCATTCAACCTGCGCTGATGGTCGTGGTCGGCGTTCTTACGGGGCTCCTCTTCGCCTCACTCCTCTTGCCGCTCTACAGCTTGGTGCGGGCGTTTTAGAAAGAACTCGCTCAATATGCTACTATAATAGATATATTTATCGAAAGGTCGAGTTTTGCTTTCAAATTGTTATGCAAAATAAAAAATCAGGTTTTACGCTCATTGAAGTTCTGATCGTGGTTGCCATCATCGGTCTCTTGGCATCCATCGTACTGGTAGGTTTGGGCAGTTTCCGCGCGAGAGGGCGTGATGCGCGCCGTGTGGCGGACTTGCGCCAGACGCAGAATGCACTTGAGCTTTTCTACACCCAAAACATCGCGTACCCGGATGTGAACAGCTGGAGTGCCTTGGAGACTGTGTTGGTAGGCGCGAGCATCGGCGTTTCAAAGATTTCCAATGATCCGCTGGGAGGTTCGCGGTCATACGATTACGCGGCGGGACCGGCGGCGGGTAATGGACCGCAGAGCTATGCGTTACGCGCGCAGCTCGAAGATCCGGCAAACCCCGTCTTGAACGATGACGTGGACGGCACGGTCTTTGGGCAAGATTGCAGTGACCCCTTCTACTGCGTGCAGTTTTAGAAAAGGAAGAAGCGCAGAAATGAGCGCTCGCATTGTCGCCCCTCGTCGAAGTAGTTTCCAACTACACCTCCTCGGGGCTTCGCGCGATCACTCCATTTCTGCGCTTCTTCTCAATTTGTTGTTATAGCGAGAAAGCTCGGCATAGTGTTGTGAGCGGGTTTGTCGGAGGCGATTCGGCATGGTGTCCGATGAACACATTGGACCGAATCGCCGAGACGTTAAGGCCAGTCGCCAAAGGCGACTGAGCCGAACCCGCGAGCAATACTATGTCGGGCTTTCTGACTGATATATTCGCGATTACTCCCTCTATGTACGCACTGCTTTTCATCTTCGGATTAGCCATTGGCAGTTTTTTAAACGTCGTCGCGCTGCGCTACGACCCCGACAAAGGTTTTAATTTCCGTTCAATCGGCGGACGTTCGCGCTGTTCTTCGTGCAACACACAGCTACGTTCGCACGATTTGATTCCGCTTTTGAGTTTTCTCCTCCTTCGCGCCAAATGTCGCTATTGTCGCCATCCGCTCTCGTTCCGATACCCGATAGTTGAACTTGTCTCAGGATTTATTTTTCTTTTGCCGCTCTATTTCAGTAATCACTTCGGCCTCGCGCACCTGCTTGCCGTGAACGACACGCTTATCTGGTATTACGCGCTTATCGCCATTTGGACGCTTGCGCTTCTCGTGTTTCTGCTCATCGCGCTTATTGATATCCAACTCTACATTATTCCGAACGGATTAAACTGGACGCTTGCGGCGCTTGGCGTTGCGCGCGCAGGGATTCTTTTTTGGTACGACAAGTTCGATACAACGTACGGAACATTTTTGGGAAACTACGCGCTGCTCGCCGGTCTTAGGGAAAATGTGTTTGTAAATATCGCGATGGGCGCGCTTATCGGGGCAGGTTTCTTTGGTGTTATTATTGCCGCGACGCGTGGTCGGGGCATGGGCCTCGGTGACTTGAAGCTTGTGGGCGCGCTGGGGCTGCTGTTCGGCTGGCCGGACATTGCCCTTGTTATTGTCTTCGCCTTTGTTTTCGGGTCGCTCTACGGCGTACGTTTGCTTCTTGCCGGAACAAAGTCGCTGAAGGACGCCGTCCCCTTTGGTCCGTTTATCGTGCTGGGCGCCACATTTGTGGTGTTTTTCGGCTACGATATCGCGCAATGGTATTTTAATTTCTTTAATATCACATGAGTCCCATTCGCATTATTTTGCGCCAGATTCGCATTATTCGCGACTACTCCCGGGGTTTTACCCTTGCCGAAGTCATCGTATCTGTCAGTGTCATGGCGCTGCTTTCCGCGGTATTCATCGGGTACTCGCGTTCCGGCAGCGCGCAAATTAAAATATTGAAAAATAAGAGCGAGTTTATCGCGATGATGTATCGCGCGCGGTCACTCGCTGTTGCGACGTATCAGTATGATCCGCCGGAATGCGGCTACGGCATCCATGTATTTACCGGCGAGAGTCCGGTGCGGCGGTATGTGCTCTGGCGCGATACGGCCGGAAACGGGGATTGCAATGACGCCGACCCCGCACTCCGCGCAAACGGCATCTATGACATAAACAGAGATGCAAACGGCGACGGCAAAAACGATGAGGACGTGGAATTTTTCACGCTGGACTCTGGCATTGAGTTCGGAAATGTCGGCGCGGCGGATTTCATGAGCGACATTCTTTTTATTCCTCCGGATCCGCGCATTATCCGGAACGGTAATTCCGGCGCTGTCGGTCAATTACGCGTCGTTATTGGTACTCCCGACGGCTCCTCGGGAAGTACCTTGAATGTGAACGACTACGGCCAAGTGGAAGAATAGCGCGAAAATTTCCAATTTCAAATATCAAATTCCAAATTAAGGAAGGGAGCATTTAAATCATTAGACATTTATTAGAAATTTGAAATTAGATATTTGGAATTTTCGCTGTGCTATCCTAAACATATGCTCCGCCGCCCTTCTTACTTCTTACCTCCTACGTCTTACGTCTCCCAGGGTGGCATCGCCCTCATTGAGGCGGTCATTGCGATTTCCATCGCGACGGTGGGCTTGCTGGCGCTCTTTACACTGCTTACGCGTTCATTGGGTTTGCAGCGCGTGGTTGCGGAACGTTACATTGCCTCAAATCTTTCCGCGGAAGGCATAGAGCTCGCGCGTAATCTCGTGGGCACAAACTTTTTGCGCGGCACCGCATGGAATGAGGGGCTTCCTTCGTCGCCTGGGGAGTATGAAATGGACTACAACGATGAGGAGCTCACTCCTCGCGCCGACCGGCCACTGCGTTTCGACGGAACATTTTATAGTTACGACGCCGGCGCCGAAACAGCGTTTTATCGTACTATTACCGTTTCGCCTATTGGCTCACCGATTGAAGAATTGGGCGTGCGTTCCGTTGTGCGTTGGACGTCACGCGGTATCCAATCGTCCATAGACGTGGAAGATCATTTATTTAATTGGCGCTGCACGCCCGGAATTCCGGGATGTCCGTAGGATATGAAAGCAAAAAAGCAAGAAAGCAAAAAAGCAAGAAAGCAGGCTGCCGGCTTCACCATCGTAGAGCTCCTTATCGCCGTTGGCTTATTTTTGATTGTGCTCTCTATTATAAGCGGGGCTTTTATTGAGGCGTTGCGGACGGAGCGGGCGACATTGCGCCTGATGGCCGCGAATGACACGGCGTCATTTGCGCTGGAGCAAATGGCGCGCGACATCCGCGTCGGTACGGATTTCTCCCTCGTTGGACCGAGCGAGTTGCATTTTAACGACCGTGTTGGAACGGAAGCTGTTTACCGGCTGAACGCCGGACGCGTTGAAAAGAGGAGCGGCGCCGGAGCGTTTACTCCAATCACCGCGAATACGGCACTCGTGACCACGCTACATTTCGCGCTGGCGGGTGAGCTAAACACCGACAGTCTCCAGCCACGCGTGACTATCGCGATGTCTGTTGGCGCTACCGGACGCGATATCGCAGGCGTAACAACCGCGGTGCAAACAACGGTGACGCCCCGCCTTTTGGACGTTCCATAATGTTATAATGAAATAAATATAGGCCTTCGATAAACTCAGGCAATAATTATTCGCCGAGCGATGTCGAAGCGTTACAATATTTTATGTTCCGCTCATCATTTTTTATCTGGTTTTTCATTATCGTCGTCGCGACGTTTTCGTTGAGCGTGAACGTCGCCGAAGCGAGTTTTTGGAGCGTGTTTTGGACTGTTATTGCCGCAGTTGTGACGGTGGCGCTTGTTGTTTTAACGGGTGGTGGAGCGCTTGCGCTTCTTGGAATTAATCTAATGACCGGATCGGTTTCGCTCGGCGGCATATCCGCCGCGCTTATCACAACCGGAGTGGCCTGCGGCACTGGACTCATTTGCGGTGGGTCAACCGAAAATCCGATTGCGATTGTTTCCAGCGGCACGGGAAATTGTTCATCGGACAACGGCATGCGGTTTTTTGACACCGAGCCGGGCGTCGCAAGCCCGGATGACCAAATCGCGATCTATCGATTTTCAATCGTCCCGGACCCTGCGTTTCTCGATTATTATCTTGCGATATGGATGGGGAGTAAGCGCGGGTTTAATGTCCGCGATCCTATGGCGCCCGGATTTTACGACGCGGCAAACGACGGAACGGGGCGTGCGTATGTGGAGACGGAGAGTAATAGCTACGCGAACTATCTAAGCGATGTAGGGATAAGTACGACGCCGATTCGCATTGCGCGGTACGGTGACATATGTTCGCAAAGCGGCGTTTGTCAGATATTGGATCAATCGGCGCCGGAGAATAGTTACGTCATCTATGCCGCGAAAGTCCTGAAAAATTATCCGCGTGTGCACTTGTCTGGCGGGGACGGGACGCTTCTTTCGTTGGATAATAAATTTTTGACCGCGGTTGCGGGTTCGCCGGCAACATTTCCATATTTTAACTATGCCGCGTATCAAGACTGTGGGGGAAATAGCGCTTGCCGTCGGGTTGCCGGCCAGTGGTATCGTCCGGGAACGGTGTTCGCGGGTCCGTTTCGCGTCAGCGCGCTTGATCCCGCAACCTGTCCAGCGCCCGTTACCCCTGTGGCGGTTGTAAATACCGCGCAGACGGGATGCAATTTCGTCACATTGTCGGTAACTCCGGCAAACGCCGAAACATATGATGTACTGCGCGATGGCGCCACAATCGCCACGAATATTTCCTCGGACGAACAGGTGTATAACGACACGGGTCTCGCGCCAGCCACAACCTATCGGTATCGCGTTATTGCGCGAAAAGGCAGTGAGACCGGCGAGTCAAACGAAGTGACAACGGCGACGTCTGCATGCGCGGCGGGGGCGGCGTCCGCGCTATCAGCGCAAACAGCGCTCCTTGAAACGCAGTGTGAGGCAGTGACGCTCGGCGTCACAACCGAAAATGCGACCTTTTATCATGTGTTCAGAGATGGCGCGCCGGTTGCGGTAAATATTCCCGCAACCGAAACACGATACGCCGACAGTGACCTTGATCAAAACACGGCATATTCCTACGTCGTGCGGGCGACTAACGGCGTGGAAAACGTGGATTCGGCGGCGCTCGGAATTCGCACGCCCGATTGCGGCTCGGAGCCGCGAGCAATCATCGCGCTTGGCGGAGGTGGTGCGGGAGCGGGGGAGTGCACCGCGGTAACGCTTTCGGTTGTTGTGGAAAACGCCGCGACCTACGATGTGCTGCGGGATGGCGTGGTGATCGTGACGGGGATTTCCGCGTCGCAAACCACGTACCGCGACGCGCCGCTCACGCGCTCAACTAATTACTCCTACACTGTCATCGCGCATGGGAGTTTCGGGCGAAATGCCGAGTCAAATGTTCTGCCAACGCGTACCGCGTGTTTCCCGGCGTGTACCTTTGGCGCGAGTCCGGAGAGTATCGTGCGCGGCGAAACCTCACGGCTTGGTTGGAGCTGTAGAGAGGTTGATGCGTGCGCGATCGACGGAGCATCCGTCGCGGTGCCGGAGGGGACAAAGACCGTTGCGCCCACCGCGAACACCACCTACACCCTGCGATGCGAAAACGCCGACGGCTCCACCACCACGCAAACCACTATAAATGTCACTCGCCCGGGTTTGCGCGAGGTGCCGCCATAGTTTGCCGGTCGATGGACGCTAAGTTGTCAGTTGAGCCTAAAAATCTAATAACGCTAGTAATCTAACGAAGCTAATTCTATGGAAGACAAATTTCTTATGTATCGGAAGTGGTTTTGGATCGGGATTGTCGCGGGATTTATGAATGCGGCGGTGGGGTTGATATACGGAATCGCGCTGGCGATGGAACCGGAACACCGCAAAGAGGGCGCAGTGATTATCGCGTGGTCGTTTGTCGCGTTCGGCATCACGTACCTTATTGCAATGTGGCTCCAGTCGAAAGGAATCATTCCGACGTTTATCGCTTCTCCTACCGCGAAACCCTCCGTACTTTCTCCTCAATATCAGTTCTAATGATGAAACGCGAAGACGGACAGGTGATGCTCATGGCCGTCGTGATTCTCTCCGGCGTGTTTTTGGCCATCACAGCAATCTCGGGATATTTGACGCTTACACAATTGCGTCTTGCAACCGCGGCATCTGATTCAACGCGCGCCATCTTTGCGGCGGATACTGGTGTGGAGTGGGAGTTGTACAAACATTTCCGCTGCGCGGACCCCGATACCGCGCCCACGCGGTGTGCCGAGCCGCCGCCGACGCTCGCGAACAACGCCGTTTTTGAAACAAAAATGAATCCGAGCGGTGAGTCGGTAAAATCCACCGGCTACGCGGACGGCCGCAAAAAAATCGCCCGCGCATTTGAGTTACTGTTCGCCGCCTTTGAGTAGAAGCGCGAGCCACTGGCCACCAGCACGCTTACTCCCTGAGCTTGTCGAAGGGCTTCATTCATCTATAATAAGTGCATGGATAAAGCGGCCGCCAAAGCCCGCATTGAGCAACTAAAAAAGGTGATTCACCATCACCGGTATCTTTATCACGTCTTGGATAAGCAGGAGATTTCCGATGAAGCGCTTGATGCGTTAAAAAAAGAACTGTTTGATCTTGAGACGCAGTTTCCGGAGTTTGTGACGGCGGATTCCCCAACACAGCGCGTGGGAGGGCGTCCGCTCAAGGAATTTAAAAAACTTCGGCATGAGAAGCCGATGCTCTCCTTTAACGATGCGTTTTCGGAGGCTGATATGCGCGAATGGCTCACGCGTCTGGAGAATTACTTGGGGCATAAAGTTTCGGAAAACGACCGGACATTTTACTGTGAACTGAAAATTGACGGCCTCGCGATTGAGCTGGAATATGTTGACGGCGTATTCGTGCGTGGCGGCACGCGCGGCGATGGATTAGTGGGGGAGGATGTCACGCAAAACATCCGCACCGTGGAAGCGATTCCATTGCGGCTTGAGGGTAATCCGCCGAAGCGCCTCGTGGTGCGCGGCGAAGTATTTTTGACGAAAAAAGAATTTGCCCGCATCAATAAAGAACAAGCAGCAAGTGGTGAAAAAATCTATGCGAACCCGCGTAACTTTGCCGCGGGTTCCATCCGCCAGCTGGACCCGAAAGTTATGGCGGCGCGTAAACTGGATTCGTTTCAATATGATATTGTTTCCTCTTACCCCCTGAGCTACGTCGAAGGGTTTAAAACCCACGAAGAGGAGCACGCGGCGTTGAAATCGTTTGGCTTTAAAACAAATCCGGACAACAAGCGCGCCGGCACGTTACGGGACGTTTTCGCCATTCGCAACTATTGGGAGAAACATCGTGACGGATTGTTGTACGAAATAGACGGCATCGTCGTCATCGTGAACGACAATAAAACATTTGAAGACGGCGCGGTTATCGGTAAAGCGCCGCGCGCCGCAATGGCGTATAAGTTTTCTCCACGCGAAGCAACAACGGTGGTGGAGCGCGTTATTATAAATGTTGGCCGCACCGGCGCCTTAACTCCGGTTGCCGAAATGCGTCCGGTGAATGTGGGTGGCGTTACCATCACGCACGCGACGCTTCATAATATGGACGAAATTGAACGGTTGGGTTTAAAAATCGGAGACACGGTGATTGTGAGCCGCGCGGGCGACGTGATTCCGCAGGTGACGAAAGTGTTGAAAGAAATGCGTACCGGCAAAGAAAAAGCGTTTACGATGCCGCTCATATGCCCGGTGGATGGCTCAAAAGTCATTCGTGACGGCGTGGCGCACCGATGTTCCAATCCGTATTGCGGCGCCCGGTTGCGCGAAGGACTTTATCATTTTGTAAGCCAGAATGCCTTTAATATAGAAGGCGTCGGTCCGAAAGTCATTGACCGTTTTCTTGATGAAGGGCTTATTACTGATGCCGCTGATTTATTTACGTTGCAAAAAGGCGACGTTGAAGCGCTGGAGCGTTTCGGGGAAAAATCCGCGGAGAATATTATTGAAGAACTGCAGTTGCGTAAAAAAATTTCGCTTGATCGCCTCATTTATAGCTTGGGCATTCTGCACGTCGGCGAAGAGACCGCCAGGGCGCTTGCGCAATTTATAATGAATAAATTATTCCCTGAGCGAGTTCCGATAGCAATCGGGACGAGTCGAAGGGCTACCATAAGCGGCGTGCTGCGATTTTTCCTCTCCCTCTCCCTTGACCAATTGCAGGAAGTCCCGGACATCGGCCCAAAAGTCGCGCAAAGCATTTATGGCTGGTTCCACGAACCGCGCAATGTGAAGTTTGTGGAAAAACTCGCGAAAGCCGGCGTGGTCATCGAACACCGAACATCGGTCATCGGACAACAAAAGTTTTCAGGGAAAACTTTTGTGCTCACCGGCACGCTTCAAACGATGAGCCGCGAGCAAGCAAAAGAAAAAATCCGTGCGGCTGGTGGCGACGTGAACGAGTCCGTTTCAAAACATACGTCGTATGTCGTGGTGGGCGCGGAGCCCGGCTCAAAATTCGCGCAAGCCAAAAAACTCGGCGTGCCAACGCTGGACGAGAAAGGGTTTCTGGGGATGATTAAGTAGCGCTTGGGCGTATGTCATTCCCGCGGAAGCGGGAATCCAGCCGGTTTTTCCGCCGTATACCACTTGCTTTTTCGCGCCATCTGTCGTAATATGTCTTCAGCATCGGGAACTGTTCCCGGGCAATGTCTCTTTTTGTGGAGGTGAGTCATGTCGGACGTTCACAGCACTCGTCGGTACGAGCGCTACGAGAACGATGACCCGAAGCCGGTTCCGGCAACGCCGCAACTGACGCCGGCGCAATCGGCGGCCGCGAAGTGGGACGAGGAAGACCGTCGGAGGCTCTGGCGGCAGGTGACGAATCTCGGTGAGACGGCGAAGCGCAACAACATCATCTTCGCCATGAGTGTCAGCATCGGCATCCTCTTGACTGTATTCTGCTGGTTCGAAGGCTCCGCGTCGGATGAGCGCGTGAGTGCGAAGCAGAAGGCGATGGCCGATCAGGTTCAGGAGTTCTATTTCGCGCTCGAGCGTACGGCCGCCGATGTGGATGACAACCGCAAGGCGACCGCGGTGGCATCCACGGAGTTCGTCGGGAACGAAGAGTGGATTGATGATAGGAAAGGGGCGTATAACAGCTATTGGTGGTATATGCCCGCACCATCCGAGATCGGCGAATACGACGGTGATGTAATCATCCAACGCTTCGACGAGTTACGCGTAGTTCATGTAATGCATCCTCTCCGAAAAGGACCGTTCAAGGGCTGCAAAGAGAATACGCTGATCTACCTTGACGACGCGGCTTACGCCATCACGAAGGAGATGAAGACGCTGGATGTCGCGAGGATCGAGGCCGAACTTGCAAAGGCGAAAAAGCCGGACGTCGGTACGAATGAATCGGCGACGCGCGGCGAGAGTCCCAAGCTGGAGGGCAACGATGCGAGCGGCATCGTAGGGCTGCTCGGCGAAGCGGTGCGCAAACTGACGGCACCGAAGCCGCTCTCGCTGGCCGAACTTCGTCAGTACGACGGCGAAGAAATCGTGTGCTCGGCGACAAGTGGGGCGAAGCCCAACGTCACTTACGGGATTTTCGTGAAGCACCTTCCGTATGCGTACGGTAAGCATGAGCTGATCGCCCTGAGTCTTTCGGCGGAGGATTTCGCCTTGATGAAGGGCATGAAAACGCTTAACGTGCGTGTCCTGGAGGACGCGCATCGTAGTCGCTAGCACGAAAAACGTATCGCGGCTCGGGTCACGAAGATCCGAGCCGTAACCATTTTTATAAAATTTTATTTACATATCTATTCTCAAATTCTTGAGAATTTGAGAATAGATATTGCGGTATGTTAATTATGTTAATATAAAGCGATGGCATCACCGGAGCGGAAAATCGAGCGTATCGTGAAAGGGTTCGCGAACCATCGGCGCATTGAGATTATGCGATTGCTGTCGGCGGAGCCGGAGCTCTCGGTTTTTGAGATTGCGCGGAAGCTGAAAGTGAATTTTAAAACAATATCCGAACACGCGCGGCGACTCGCCATCGCCGGACTCGTCCTTAAACGCAACGAGGGGAACATGGTGCGTCATGCGCTTTCCGATCGCGGTAAGTCTATTCTCAAATTCTTGAGAATATTGGAATAGATAATACCGATTTTTACGAAATGCAACATTGGCGCAATGACGCTTTTTGATTAAACTAGTACTATGGCGGAAATCACTAAACAGCTCGTGGAACATTTGGCGGACCTTGCGCGGCTTGAACTTGATGAAAATGAGGCGGGGAAGTTTACCGACGATCTCGGGAAAATTTTGGCGCACGTGAAGGAGTTGCAGAGCGTGGATACAAAGAATATCGCGCCGATGACCGGCGGCACTATGCTGACGAACGCGTTTCGGAGCGACGAGGAGCCGCAGGGGGACATGATGGAGGTCTCGCGCAAAATTATCGCCGAGTTTCCCGAAAGCGAAGGCGGATATAACAAAATCCCGCCAGTGTTTGAATAATTATGAAGGTTGAAGACCTAACAATAAAAAAGTTTGCTGACGGACTGCGGAAAAAGGAGTTTTCCGCGGAGGAGGTGACGAGGGGCTATCTTGGGCGCATTGAAAAAAATGACGACGAGATTGGCGCGTATTTGCACGTGATGAATGAAGCGGCGTTGGCGCAGGCGAAGAGTGTTGACGCGCGCATCGCGAAAGGCGAGGCAGTTGGCGCGCTTGCCGGAGTCCCGCTCGCGATTAAGGATAATATGCTCATCACTGGCGTTCCCGCGACCGCCGGCTCAAAAATGCTGGAGCATCACGTTGGCGTGTATGACGCGACCGTTATTAAAAAACTAAAAGATGAGGGCGCGGTGTTTTTGGGAAAAACCAACATGGACGAGTTTGCGATGGGATCGTCCACGGAAAATTCCGCGTACAAAAAGACAAAAAATCCCCGTGACCTCACTAGAGTACCCGGCGGCTCGTCCGGCGGCTCGGCTGCCGCGGTGGCGGGGGACATGGCGTTGGGTGCGTTTGGGTCAGATACCGGCGGCTCTATCCGCCAGCCCGCGGGATTTTGCGGCGTCGTTGGGTTGAAGCCCACCTACGGCGCGGTTTCGCGTTACGGTTTGATTGCGATGGCATCAAGCTTGGATCAGATCGGACCATTTGCGAAAACCGTGGAAGATGCGGCATTGCTTTTCCGAGGCATTGCGGGATATGACAAATTTGACGCGACGAGCGTCAACCTCCCCTACGATGATGAGGTGACGCATGTGCACGAGAACGAAATCAAAAACATGACCGTCGGGTTGCCGAAGGAATATTTTATTGAAGGTCTGGAGCCGGAAGTCAAATTCGCGATGGACAAGGTTATTGCAACGATCAAAGGGCTCGGATTGAAGATAAGGGAAATCAGTTTGCCGCACACGGCTCACGCGCTCTCATGCTATTACATTATTATGCCGGCGGAAGTGAGTTCCAACCTCGCGCGCTTTGATGGTATCCGGTACGCGAAAGTCGCGGGCGTTGAACGTGGCGTCCATAACCTTGCCGAACTGTACAAGAAAAATCGCCATACAGGTTTCGGCGCGGAAGTGAAGCGGCGCATTATGCTTGGCACATTTGTGCTTTCCTCCGGCTACTACGACGCGTACTACAGTCAGGCGCAAAAAGTGCGCGCGATGATAAAAAATGATTTCGATGAGGCATTCCGTGACGTTGATATGATTTTGACACCGGTCTCGCCCACGCGTCCGTTTAAGTTCGGCGAAAAAGTAGATGACCCACTCGCGATGTATCTCTCCGACATTTTTACGATTCCCGCGAACCTCGCCGGCGTTCCGGCAATTTCCATCCCCGTTCGTTCAGCGAAGTCAGCGTCAAGTCCGCGTGAATCCGCGTCTTTGCCGATTGGCTTCCAGCTCATCGGCAAGCACTTCCGCGAAGAAGACATTTTGAGTCTGGGGCAGATGTACGAGGCGGCGTAAAGCTTGCTATGCTCTTAGGAGTAGTCCATTAAGGAGTCTGTCGTGAAGAGAAAATATCCGAAAAGAGAACGATTCCGGCTGACGATGCTGGAACAATCCGACAATCCGGATGAAATCGTGCGCGTGCTGCGCTGTGGGTTTCTGTTGAGCCGAAAGGATCTTGCGGTCGTGACCGGTGTCCGCGCGCGGACGGTGTGCCGGTGGGAGAGGGGAAAGCCGCCCTCCATGGCGCATGAGTTGCGGATGATTGCCCTGCGGCTGATTGCACTGCAACTACGCCAGACAATGACGCGGCGAGGCGTAGCCCAATGGCTGCGCTGGAAAAACCCGTACCTTGGTATGCGCGCATTGGACGCGCTCCGGAAAGGGCGCTC
The DNA here is from genome assembly GCA_030649055.1 of bacterium. Taxonomy (NCBI): domain Bacteria; species bacterium. Next base: position 28,130 of record JAUSGH010000012.1, read on the forward strand.
CGATCTTGTGTGCAACGCGATCCGCGAGGATGAGGCATCGTCGGATCAGAATGGCATCTAACACGCGAATGCCCGGCTTCCTGAAAGGAGGCTGGGCATTTCACTTACTTGTGCGCGGTGGATGGGAGTTGAACGTCGCTTCTTACGGTCGCTCCCTAAAACCCAGCGGTTTAGGACCCTATCGCAATTCTTATCTCTGGCGCGAAGCCGCAGATTGCTCGCGCGGCGCAAGGCGCGAGGAGTGTAGTGTATCCCCTGGGATACATAAGCGACGAGCAACACAGCGCTGCGCGGCAAGATGCGGCTTCCCGAAGGGTTGCGCACCGCGCGCGCGAATCACGGCGTCGTTCCTCCTCGGCGTATGCAAGTGCATACAACCTCGTCGTCGCTCCTTGTGCTCGCGCGCGGGGAGCGCACCGCGCCGAGAGCAAGAATTGCGATAGTGTCCATTTCCGCCACGAGAAAACTCCCGTTTTCCCGACCCCTTTCTCAATCCAAATCCCATCCGCTAATATAAAGAACCGGACACAATCCGGTTCTTTATATTAGCGCGGTGGATGGGATTTGGACCCACGATCTTTCCCGTGACAGGGGAACGCTTTAGACCGCTAAGCTACCACCGCATGATAGATATAATAGCGATATTCTAGAAAAATCACAAGCCACGCACGATACGCTTGAATTGTTCGCCGCGGTCGGCGTAGTCCTTGAACATATCGAAACTTGCGGCGGCGGGGGAGAAGACAACAACAGAGCGTTCAGCGGTTAGCGTATAGCGTTTAGCAAGGCGATAGGCGGCGCGGACGGCGTCGGCAAGCGTTTTGCATTCCACGATTTCTGACCCTTGCTTCATGCTTCCACGCAGGGCATCGTTGATTTTTTTCTTATTTTCTCCGAATAGAATGACACTCTTCACGTTTTGAGATTTGCGGATTGCCTGCGCTAATGGCGCATAGTCAAGATTTTTGTCTTTACCTCCGGCGATTAATATGAGCGGCTCATGAAACGCGCGTACTGCCGCCGCCGCGGTTTGAGGATTGGTGCCGGCAGAATCATCATAGAACCGCACTGACGCGGACTGATGCGGACTGGACGCTGACTTACGCGGAACAATGCTTATTTCGCGTACTAACTGAAGACGATGCGGAAGCCCACGAAAACGTTTTACGGTTGCGGTAATAACCTTTTCGCTCACGCCAAGCGCGCGGGCAACCGTTGCCGCCATTACGGCATTGTTGAAATTGTGGCTTCCCGGGATTTTTACGTCCGTTGGCGCAAACAGAGAAAAGCCATCCGCGGAAACGGCGACTTTTTTGCCCCGGCCTTCATTTGCCGCTTTTGCGCTGAAATCATTATTGCTCATGTAAAAAACCCGGTCTTGCGATGTCTGATGTCGCGCGATATGCATTTTCGCGTCAAGGTATTCATCAAAGCTCCGGTGGCTGTCCATGTGGTCGGGAAAAATATCTAGGATAACGGCAATTTCCGGCGAGCACTCAAGGTCCTGCAGTTGAAAACTGGAAAGTTCAAATACAACAATAGATTTTTTCTTGAGCTTCGGAAGCGCTTCAAGCGCCGTGGTGCCGATGTTGCCCAAAAGATACGTGTCGCGGCCGGCGGCTTTCAAGATGTTGTAGATAAGCGTCGCGGTGGTGCCTTTGCCTTTGGTGCCGGTGACGCCGATGATGGGGCACGTGGCCAATTCAAAAAACAGTTTTGTGGCGCTGGAGCATTTCGCGCCTTCTTCTATAACGTGTTGGATTTCGGGTGTGAGGTAGGGAATGCCTGGGGAGCGGAGCATGAGCTTGAATCCATGCAGCCATTGCAGGGCATCTTTTCCTAAAATAGCGCGCGCGCCGCGGGGGACCTTAACTTTCGGATTGTGGTCAAAAATAACAAGCTCCGCGCCGCGGTAGTCGGGCGAAGTTTGCAAAAATTTCAATATCGCTTTGCCTTCGCGGCCGAAGCCGAGAATGGCGATTTTTTTGTTGGTCGTTTTCGGCATCGTTTGTATTATAACCGTGACATCGCAAAATGCGTAGGGCTCGTGGAGTGCACGAGCCCTAGAGCTTCGAGTTACAAAACTCCTCGCAGACGATTTTGAGAAGAGTTTCGAGCGAGACGCCGCGAGAAAAAATGAGCGATATACACTTGTATCTCGCGAATTTTTTCTCGCGAGTCGCAGCCGAAAGTGTTCCAAAAGCGGCGCGACTGGAGTTTTGTAATTCGGAGCTACAAGATGCGTTTCATGAGAACGAGCTTTTTCCGTTTCGCGACGCTGAGTTTGGTGATGTGTACGCCACGCCGACGTGTGCATTGGACGATTTTTCCTTCTCCGGCATAAATCGCCACGTGCCCGATCCAGAACTCCATACCTTCAAGGACTACGGGTTTCCGTCCCGCGATGTGTCCCTCGAAGAACAGGAGGTCGCCGCGTTGCAGCCCTGCTTCATCGCGGACGATTATTCCGCACTGCGCCTGCTGATATGCCCGTCGCGGCAATGCAATCCCGACGAGTCCGAAGACGAGCTGTGCGAACGACGAGCAGTCCAGAAACGCGGGCATTTCTTCGGGTCTAACGCCGCGCTTGAACGGAGTCCCCCTGAACTGTCTCGCGGTCGCGATGATGGCGCTTGCGCGTTGTTCCATAAACTACCTCCTTCAATGAGTTCTGGCAAAAGTATAGCAGAGATTTTCTGAGGAGGCAAATGTTTATGGAAAACATAAAGAACGCCCTGATGAGGCGTCCTTTATTTTGTGCCGACGGGAGGGATCGGACCTCCGACCTTGGCCTTATGAAAGCCCTGCTCTACCACTGAGCTACGTCGGCGACATTCGCAATATAACCCAAAAACTTTATGAATGCAACTCTATCGTTTAATGAGAAAAACTTGCTCCGTCTTCGCTTCAAACGCTTTTTCGTATCGCGAATCGCCGGAAAGATACGCGGAAAGTTTCGGGTTGCGCCACGGCTCAACAAGAATGTATTTTGCGTTGAAGTCACGGGTCAAAACGGTGTAAGTATCTTCTGCGGTTCCCTCAACACAAGGATAGGTGCCGCAAGTGTTGTTGGTCATCAGGTCTTTTGAAAGGTAATAAAATTTCCAATACATCGCGGGCGAGTAGTCGTATTGGAAAATCGGGTCCATGCCGCCGAGGTAATAATTTTTCTGGTCGTGGAAGAATAGCGGGGCAAAGTTGTCCCAGTGTGTGTTAAACACGATGTCGCCGGGCGCGCTATTCGTGTTGAGCCACTCGCTTGAGCCTTTAAGCCACTCATAGGGGAACGTGGTATAACGGACGTTCAAGTCATGCCGATAGATGGCGTAAGGGAACATAACGACGATCGAAATCATGAGCAGCCCCAGCGCGTACTCTTTAATTTTTTTCGGCAAAAGATACGTGTAGGTTGCCGCGATTCCCAAGGTACCAAACGCTTCCCATTGTACGAGCGATCGGCGCGCGATAAACGCCGTCAAGACAAAAAACGCGCCGGCGATTCCCGTGGCGCTGACCAAAAACAAGCGTTCGTTCGCGGGAACATTATTCCATCGTTCACGGAAATTGAAGTACGCGACGGCAATCGTAAGAAGCGACGCGACCCAAAGGATAAAAAAAAGAGTGGAGGTTGTGGCGAGTTCGCCAAGCGGGAGCGGCGCAAGTTCGCGGCCAAAAGTGAGCGGCGCGCCGCCGGTTTTTTCGAACAGCAGTTTAAAAATTTGGATGTAGGCAAGTTTGGCGGCGGCAATGGGGTGCGGTCGGAGCACTGCGCCAAGTGCGGTGCCAAGAAATACGAGCAGTGTATTGAGCCAACCGATGGGGGCGACTTGCGCCGCGGTCTTTTGAATTTTTTTGACGATAGCGCCCGCCACTTGGATGCCGAGCACCGCAAGCGCGATGAACGGCCCGATCCAGAAAAATCCCAGATGGAAAAAGGTGATCGCCGTGCTGATGAGCAGCACCTGCCACCATGTTCCGCGTGCGAGGAATGAAAGCAAACCAATGGCAAATGCGAGAGAGAATACATGCGGCCGCACCATCAAGTATTGAAACAGGACATTCGGAATCGCGAGAAAGAAAAATAGCGGCCAAAAATACATCATGGAAAACTTGTGGCGTTTCGCAATCCATAAGACCGCAGAGAGCAATGCAAGCGTAAAAAGCACGCCGCCGATCTTGATACCGGTTACGAGGTTGGGGAAGTAGGTGAGGGGAATAAGAGTCAGGTGGAGGCCGTACCAGATGTCGGCTCCAAGTGTGCGGATGGAAGAGAACTGCGTCCACGGGAATGTAGTGTCAAAAAGTGATTGCGTGCGATAGAGCCACGAATGGCGCAGATGATAAAAACTATCCGGATCTGGTATGCCGCTTGTGAGGCCATGGAAAAGAAGCGTGACAGCAAGGATGGCGAGGAGAGGAAAGACGAGAGGTCGGAGTCGTTGCATAACGTCAGTGTACGCAAATTAAGCATGCCGCACAATACAAAAAACCGCCAGAAAATCCGGCGGTTTTTTGTATTTTGTTGCGGGGGCGGGAATCGGACCCGCTACCTTCTGGTTATGAGCCAGACGAGCTACCAGTACTCCACACCCGCGTGTTAACCTGCACGCTTATATTATCTTTATCTGGCTTTTTAGTCAAACCGGAGTTATGCTGGGAATATATGGATGCGCTACGCCGGCTTGTTTTCTCGCTCGTCGCCTTCGTTGTCGTTGGCGCGGCGGGCTACTATATATTGAAGCAGGACCGTGTGTTTGAAGTGGTCATTCCTTCCGGTGTCTTTGGCGATAAGGCGCGCGCGGTGATTAATCCGACGCGGGAAAAAATTATCAACACCGTTGATAGTGTCGTGGGCGCTGTGAAGGAAAAGGCGCAGGGGGTTATTGACGGGGTGACCGGCGTCATAAAGCAAAAGGCATTTGAGTCGGTGAAAGACGCGGTGAACGATAAGTTAAATGAAGTAGGCAAGGACCTTGGCGTGCCGAAAACCACAACTGCTCCTCTGGCGGGCGCCATTGTGCTGGGGGGCGCTCCGGCGATATCAAGCTCCAATAACGTTCCGTTGGGGTTCTCGGTAAAAAGGGGCCAGCTGGCGGTGTTTGTATTAAAAGACGTCGCCGAGGGGAGTGCCAAGGTTCCGTATGCCATTCAATGGGGCGATGGCTCGACCGAAAGCGGCACACTTGCCGATAAGGACGCGAAGACGATTTCGCACACATGGGGATCGGTAGGTGAGTATACGATTAAAATTACGATGACCGTCGGTGAAACCATTATGGTGTACGAAGTGTATATTATGGTATATGCGTAACAAGAAACTCATCATTTTTGACCTGGACGGCACGTTGGCGCCGAGTAAATCGCCGATGGATGCCGATATGTCCGGATTGCTCTCGGATCTTTTGCGCACTAGGATGGTGGCGGTCATTTCCGGCGGCTCGCTCGCGCAATTTCAGAAGCAGTTTTTGGGGAGCTTAAACGCGGCGCCGGAGCTGCTAAAAAACCTGTATCTTTTCCCGACCTGCGGCGCGGCATTTTATCGCTACAAGGAATCGAGCGGCGCGTGGCAGTGCGTATACACCGAGGCGCTGACCGCCGATGAAAAAGTCCGCGCCGGCAGCGCGTTCACCAAAGCATTCCGTGATCTGAACCACAAACATCCTGAAACGCTCTATGGCGACGTGCTGGAAGACCGCGGAACCCAGGTGACGTTTTCCGCGTTGGGACAGCGGGCGCCGTTGCCCTTGAAGGCCGCGTGGGATCCGGACTCAAAAAAACGGCTGCGGATTGCCGAGGCGGTGCAAAAATATATTCCCGACCTTGAAGTGCGCGTCGGCGGCACTACGTCTATTGACATCACGCGCCCGGGTGTTGATAAGGCATACGGCATCAAAAAAATGGAGGAGTATTTGGGCGTCACGAAAGCCGAGATGTTGTTTGTGGGCGATGCGATCTTTCCGGGTGGCAACGACTATCCGCCGAAAGCGATGGGCGTGGACTGTGTTCCCGTAGAAAACCCGGACGATACGAAAGGGCTGATCCGCACACTACTGGTGGTGTAGCGTTTATGCGTTTTTTTTGTTACGATTTTTAGTAATGGACGTCCTTGAACTGAAAAAGCACGCGCTTCACGAAATCGCCGAAGCGAAAGATGCGAAAGCTCTTGAAGCGGTGCGGGTGAAGTATTTGGGCCGCGAAAAAGGCGAGCTGACGAAAGTTTTGCGCGGTCTGAAGGATTTACCCGAAGCGGAAAAGCGCCGCGTCGGCCCCGCCGCAAATGCCTTGCGCAATGAACTTGACGCCGCCTTTGACGCAAGGTTGCGTGCTCTACAAGCTACAACCTACCAACTACAACCTGCCGTCGACGTCACCATGCCCGGCAAAAAAGTGTCGCTGGGACATTTACACCCCCTGACGCTCACGGAAAACAGTATCCGAGAAATTTTTGCCGGCCTGAATTTTTCTGTTGTGGAAGGGCCGGAAGTTGAAAACGAACACTACAATTTTGACGCGTTGAACATTCCCGCGAATCATCCGGCAAGGGATATGTGGGATACGTTTTGGCTTCGCCAAAACGAAGGAAAAACGGAAAATGAAAAAGGAAAAACAAGGGAACGGTTATTGTTGAGGACGCACACGAGCCCGGTGCAAATCCGCTACATGGAAACGCACGAGCCGCCGTTCCAAATCATCGTGCCCGGCAGAGTATTTCGGTTTGAGGCGATTGATGCATCGCATGAAATAAACTTTCACCAGGTGGAGGGGTTGATGGTGGGGGAGAATGTGTCACTTGCGAACTTTAAGTATCTCATTCTGCATTTTTGCAAAAAGTTTTTCGGTACGGATGTGAAACTGCGTTTCCGTCCGAGTTATTTTCCGTTCGTTGAGCCGGGGCTCGAGGTGGATATTCAGTTGCAGAAAGGGCCGTGGAGCGGCAAGTGGCTGGAGGTGATGGGTGCCGGTATGGTGCACCCGAAGGTCTTTGACGCCGTAAAATACAATCCGAAATTCGTAAAAGGGTTTGCGTTCGGCTTGGGGTTGGAGCGTTTCGCGATGATCAAATACAACATTCCCGACATCCGGATGTTTTACGAAAACGACATGAGATTTTTAAAGCAGTTTTAATATACTCCCTGAGTTTATCGAAGGGATACAATAATGTAAGCCTTCGACAAGCTCAGGCAATAAGGTTATGCGATTCAGCTACTCATTACTCAAACAATTCGTTCCCGCCTTGAAGAGCTCCGAACACTTGAAGGACGTCTTAACGGCACATCTTTTTGAAGTGGAATCCATTGATGGCGACACGGTGGACATCAAGGTGTTGCCGAACAGATATAGTGATTGTGCTTCGCATATCGGTATCGCGCGCGAGGTTGCGGCCGCGTTAGGTAAGCCCTTGAAGTTGCCGAAGGCGAGCAATGCGGAATCCCGCGCATCGCACGTGGAAGCGGCGTTAGACCTCGTGTTGAGCGTCAAAGAGCGCGTGCTTTGCCCGCGATACATGGCGCGGTATTTTGAGATTGATGCAAACGCTACGACACCGGAGTGGATGAAGCGCGTGCTTGCCTCTTGTGGTATGCGGCCGATTAATCCGGTGGTGGACATTATGAACTACGCGATGCTGGAGGTTGGTCAGCCCATGCACGCGTTTGACGCGGATAAAATAAAAAATATCACCATCCGCCGCGCGGAGGCAAAAGAAAAAATAGAAACACTGGACGGCAATCATTTTACGCTCACGCCGGATGACTTGGTCATTGCCGACGGGGCTCACGTGCTGGGCATCGCCGGCATTAAGGGCGGAAAGCGCGCCGAAGTAACGGCGTCCACAACGCGCATCGTGGTGGAGGCGGCGACGTTTGACAGTGTGGCGCTTTATAAAACATCAAAGCGGTTGAAGCTCGTGACGGATGCCTCGCAGCGTTTTACGCACCGCTTATCATCGGTGATGCCGCAGGAAGGAATGCTTCGCGTGACCGAATTGCTTATTAATATTTGTCACGCGCGCGTGGGCGAAGTTGTTGATTTTTATCCGAAAAAAATGAAGCCTGCGGTGTTGCGGTTCACCGCCGAAGAATTTAACGCATTGTCGGGAATGAAGTTGACGCTTACGCAGGCGCTGGGATATTTGAAGCGCTTGGGATTTGAGGTTCGGGGTGAAGGGAAGCTGACGAAGGTGGTTGCGCCCGCGCGGCGTACGGACATTGAGCGTTTTGAAGACCTTGTTGAAGAAATTGTGCGGCTCGTCGGGTACGATAAACTTCCTTCAACGCCTCCGGCGATTGCCCTTACTCCCGCGGTGCATGATGACGCGGTGAGCTTGAAAGCGCTCATCCGCCAGCTCCTCCCCGGCGCGGGATTAACCGAAGCGTATAACTACTCGTTTGTTTCCGAAAAAGATATCGCGCGAGCGGGAACTTCCGACGGAGCCGTGGCGCTTCAAAATCCCGTCAGCGCCGAGTTTGCGTATTTGCGGCCGACGCTGGCTGGTGGCCTGCTGAAAAATATAGAAAGCAATTTCCGTTTCTCCGATACGGTGCGTATTTTTGAAATAGGGAAGGTGTTTGTCGAGACGAAGGGGAAGGTGAGTGAGCACTTGGCGCTGGGCATTGCGCTTGGCGCGAAGCATGCGTCTCCGCTCTTGGAACTGAAGGGTATCATATCCGAACTGTTGGATCGGTTGGGGCTGATGGAGCATGTGATGCGCGATGTTACCAATGTCGGGGCGAAATATTTGAACGCCGGTGAGAGTATGTGTGTTGAGTCCGATCATCGCTTGCTGGGCATCTTCGGCGCGGTGCCGCAGACGCTTTTGGCGCACGCGGCAATTGCGGAAATTGACCTGGGAGAACTGACTGAGCTTGTCGTTGGCGAGCGCGAATATGAACCCATCGCGAAGTATCCTTCCATAGCGCGGGACATCTCGGTGCTCATTCCGCGCGCCACGCGCGTGGGGGACATTCTTGAGGAAATCCAAGCCGTGAGTCCGAAGTTTGTCTACGACGTTGACCTCATTGATTATTTTGAAGATGAGGCGAAAATGCGCGCCGACCAAAAGAGTTTGACGTTCCGCATTGTGTTTCAGGCAAACGACCATACGTTGACCGACGATGAAGTGGGGCGTGAAATGGAAAAAATCGTGCATGTGTTGCGTGACCGTTTGTTCGCAGAGGTGCGATAGTCGCTTTCTATTTTCGGCGTAATGCGATACGTTCTAATGTAGAACATCAATGTTGTGTAGAAAGAGGTGCGCAATGCCGATCTTCAATACGAAGCGCTGCCGGAAATACTTTGTGAAGGAGTGCCGCGATTTCGGGCATGAAACGCTGGAATCTCTTATCGCGGAGCGTAGCGAGGCGCTTGCGTTGGCGGCGCCCACGCCGCAATGCGTGAAGTTCCCGATGCTCGTGGGAATGGAGCCGGTGACGGACGAGGTGCACAGTGCGGAGGATTGCATGTTCTGCCGCAGCGTTCTTTACGTGTACTACTTCCTTTACATAACCAAGAAGGAGCTGCGGCTGTACAGCAAAGTCGTTGCGCGAAGAAACGAAACACCGGTCGCGGCGGTGTGTCGCGCGCTCAAATCCAGCATGTTCAAGGGCGGAAAGGAATGCTTGAACACGGGTGAAGCGATGAACTTTGACGCGCTTCCGCCGGAACAGCAAGAGCATCGCATGGACTGCGTGAAGTGCAACTTGCGCGTTGATCTGTGGGCTGTAATTGGCAACATTGAACTGCGGAGGTGAGTGATGGTTGAACTGCGATTCACCGCCGGGCGATTTCGGCGGTGGCTTGTTTCGTTCGCGAAGCGCGCCGGACTCTCCGTCACCGAGGCGCGATGGAAGATTGACGCATTTGCGGAGACGACGCTCTGCAACGACGACCGGATAGTGTTGAGGCATCTGGAACGGGCGGAGTTGGACGACTCCGCGCATCAGCAGATCGTCAACAGGTGCTGGCGCTGTCACGCGTTCGCAGTGATCGCCCGGCTTTTCTTTGCCGGTATGCACGAACGCATTGCGGCGGTGGGGAGGCGGCGCGAGCGCGCGCTCTATGGCGCGTTGTGCCGTTTGGAGAACATGCTCGCGGGTAAGCCGGAGGAAGACGGGGTACGCGAGTCGGAACCAAAACGTAAGGGTTCTCCGTACGCGAACGTGGGGCGATATGATCCGGAGGCAGACGAAGAGGACGAAGGCGGCTGTGAGGAAAGCGCGCTCACGCGTCGCGTGACGCTTGAGGAGCTGCTCCGGTTTCCGTCGCTCCCTATCGTGCGGCGCTTTGCGGTGAACGAATGCGGGGAAGACCGCGCCGTGGTCTACGCGTTGAAAAATGTTCGCATCGTTTTCGGTCCGGCGCATGCGCATCGGGGCGAAAAGAGAGAGAAGCGCGGAGTAAGGCGGGCGGCGCGTTTGCGCCGCAAGCGATGATGCCGGTCGCCTGGGGCGACCGGCGTTTCCTTATATAACGCACTGTTGAATTCGCGTTATTTTTTTGATATACTTATAGTATTCATTTCCATCATTATGCCTTCCAAAAAACCTGAAAAATCAGCCGCGAAACCAAGCGAAGAGAAGCCCAAAACAACCGCTCCCGGAATGGCCGAAGCGAATAAGCCGACATCCTATACCGCCAAAGACATTTATGTGTTGGAGGGTTTGGAGCCGGTCCGGAAACGTCCCGGAATGTACATCGGTTCCACCGGCCCGGACGGTCTGCATCACCTGATATGGGAGGTAGTGGACAACTCCATTGACGAGGCGATGGCGGGATATGCCAAGACCATCCGCGTGGAAATGTTGCCGGATAATAAAATTGCCGTGTCGGACGATGGCCGCGGAATCCCAGTGGAAACACACGCGCAAACAAAGGTGTCGGCGTTGGAAACCGTGATGACCAAGCTTCACGCCGGAGGAAAATTCGGCGGCGAGTCCTATAAAGTGTCCGGCGGTTTGCACGGAGTGGGCGTCAGCGTCGTGAATGCCCTTTCCACACATTTGGAAGTGGAGGTTTCGCGTGACGGCAATTTATATAAACAAGAATACAAGTGCGGTGCGCCGCAGTATAAGGTGAAGAAGGTGGGGAAGAGCCCAATGCCCGGCACCGGAACAAAAGTAACCTTTGAGGCGGACCCGACGATTTTCCAAAAAGTGGAATACGACCGCAAGCGTGTGATTGAGCATTTGCGCCAGCAAGCGTATCTTACGAAGGGCGTGAAGGTGGAAATCATAGACACGCGCGAGCCCGGTGCGCCGTTTTATTATGGATTTTATTTTGACGGTGGACTGCTTTCATTTATCAAGTACCTCGGCCGCGCGGAGAAGCCCTTGCAGGAGACGCCGTTTTACGTGGATAAAAATTCCGAGAACGTGGAAGTGGAAGCGGCGTTTGTGTTCAACAACGAATACGAAATGCAGGAGCTTTCGTTTGCGAACAATATTTATACGCCCGACGGCGGCATGCACTTGACCGGTTTCCGCTCTGCCTTGACGCGTACGTTGAATGACTACGCGCGGAGCAATGAATACATCAAAGCGGCGGACGAAAACTTGACCGGCGACGACGTGCGCGAGGGGATGATCGTGGTGATTTCCGTTAAGTTGCGTGAACCGCAGTTTGAAGGGCAGACCAAGGCGCGGCTGGGCAGTCCTGAGGCGCGTACCGCAACCGAAACCGTGACGGGTGAGGCGCTCAAAGAATTTCTTGACCGCAATTCCGCTGACGGCCGCCGCATTATTGAAAAGTGTCTGCTTGCCGCCCGTGCCCGAAAGGCCGCAAAGGCCGCAAAAGAAACCGTGCTTCGGAAGGGAGTACTGGAAGGTTTGACACTTCCCGGAAAACTCGCGGATTGTTCAAGTAAGAATCCGGCGGAATCCGAGCTCTTCATCGTGGAGGGCGATTCTGCAGGTGGTTGTTTTTCCGGTGAAACAAAAGTTGCTCTTGTGGACGGAAGAACCGCGTCTTTTGAAGAGTTAGTTGAAGAAGATAAAAAAGGAATAAAGAATTATTGCTACACTATTGACGCGAACGGTTCCGTTGCGATTAGCGAAATACTCCATCCTCGCGTGACAAAGAAAAATGCAGCAGTCGTAAAAGTGGTGTTGGACAATGGGGAAGAAGTTGTTTGCACGCCGGACCATAAGTTTATGCTCGCTGACGGCGTATATAAAGAAGCAAGAAATCTTACATCGACCGATTCGCTGATGCCGTTGTATCGCCAACACTCGCGGATAGGAAAACGGATTACTATTGAGGGATACGAAATGGTGTTTGACCCCGCGGCACGCCGGTGGCTTTTTACGCACGTGCTTGCCGACCAATATAACCTTGCGCGCGGCGCATACATTGAAACGGCGGGGTCACACCGTCACCACAAGGATTTCAATAAATGCAATAACAACCCCGACAATCTTTGGCGGCTCACGCGCGAAGGACATCTCGCGACGCATCGTAAACATGCCGCGGTGACATTGCAACGGCCGGATACACTCGCGAAACTGCGCGCGCTTCGGGCGACTCCGGAGTTCAAGCAAAAGATGAGCGTAAAGATGTCCACCATGCGGGATATGTTGAGCGCGCGGGCAAAAAGGCAGTGGGAGAGCGTGGAGTATAAAGCATTTATGACGGAAAAGTTTTTAGCGTTTTATCACGGCAATGCCGCCTATCGTGCGCAGAGTAACGTACGGCTTGCTGCGGCGCAGGAAAAGTATTGGAGCGAGGGGTCGCATCGGGAGGCGCAAGCCGAACGCACGCACGGCTATTTTGTAGCACATCCTGAGGAGCGTGCCGCCCGCGCCGTTGTCGCGGACGCGCAATGGCAGAATGGCGCATTGCGACGATGGCGTAGCGAAAAAACAAAAAATCAGTGGACGGTGGAATTTCGCGCGAAGCGCCGCGCAGCGTATAACGAAACGTATTATCACAAGGCATTGAGCGTGTTGCGGAATATTTTTGAGCGCGCGGGGACGGTTGATGGCGGCGCGTATGAGCTTGCGCGAAGAAAAACAAACGATAAATCGTTGTTGCGCTATGACACGATACTTGCGCGCTTCTTTAGTAACGACGCGGCGCGTCTTGGCGAAACGGTAGCGCGCTATAACCACAAAGTCAGTTCCGTTACGCTGCTTACGGAGACGATGGACGTATATGACATGGAAGTTCCCGGAACGCATAACTTCGCGCTTGCTTCGGGCGTGTTTGTGCATAATAGCGCCAAGCAAGGCCGTGACCGGAGATTTCAGGCAATTTTGCCGCTCAAAGGAAAAATTTTGAACGTGGAGAAATCCAACGTGGAAAGAATGCTTTCGTCCAAAGAGGTGAAGGCACTCGTTATCGCGCTCGGCACCGCGATTGCGGAGAGTTTTGATATTTCGCGGTTGCGTTACCACAAAATCATCATCATGACCGATGCCGACGTTGACGGCGCGCACATTAGGACGCTCCTCATGACCCTTTTCTATCGTTATTTCCGTCCCATTATTGAACAGGGATATCTCTACATTGCACAGCCGCCGCTCTATCGTATCCAAAAAAATAAAGAGGTGCTCTATGCGTATAGCGACAATGAAAAAGAGAAAGTGGTAAAACAGATGGGTGGCGACAAGGGCGAAAAAATAAACATCCAGCGTTATAAAGGTCTTGGTGAAATGAACCCGGACCAGCTGTGGGAAACAACTATTGACCCCGCGAACCGGATGCTCAAGGTTATTGAAATCGCGGATGCCGCCGCCGCGGACCAGATGTTTGATATTCTGATGGGTGAAGAAGTTGCCCAACGCAAAAACTTTATCCAAACGCATGCGCTGTCGGTGAAAAATCTTGACGTGTAATAAATCAGTTGACTTTCGCCACCCGTTGCCGTACAATAAACCAATTACCGTACTATGTTTGAAAAACTCAAGCTTTTCTTGCAGGAGTCGAGGACGGAGTTCCAGCGCGTAAACTGGCCGACGCGTCAGGAAACGACACGTTTAACGTTGGTTGTTATCGTCATGTCGCTTGGCGTCGCGGTCTTTTTGGGCGTTGTTGACTATGTGTTTTCAATCGGCCTCGCCCGCATCATCACCCCGTAAGAAGCCGCCCCATATTAAATACTAAATTCTAGATACTAAATACTTAGCCCCATGTCCCGCATTGAAGGCACAAAAGAACGCTCATGGTATGCCGTGCATACCTACTCGGGTTACGAAGATGCCGTCGCGCGTTATTTAAAACAGCGCGTTGATTCACTCGCGATGGGCGACAAGATTTTTAATGTTATCGTTCCGAAAGAAAAAAAGATTCGCGTAAAAAACGGCAAGCGTCGCGTGATTGAGGAAAAGATTTACCCGGGCTATGTGCTGGTGGAAATGATGCTTGGCGACGATTCGTGGTATGTGGTGCGGAACACTCCGCGCGTGACGGGCTTTGTGGGTTCGGACTCCACCACCCCCACACCGCTCTCCAAAGCGGAGGTGGACTTGTTGATGTCGCGGATGGGTGAAGGAACGGAAAAGAAGTTTTTGGTGGATTTGGTGGCAGGCGACATGGTGCGCGTTTCCGACGGTCCGTTTAAGGACTATGACGCGAAAGTGTCCGAAGTGGACTCCGAGCGCGGCAAGGTCAAGGTCTTGATTCCGATTTTCGGACGTGATACACTCGTTGAATTGGACGTGCTGCAAATACAAAAGTTGTAACAGCCCCATTCGCATTATTTGAATCAGATTTGCATTATTCGCGATTACTCCTATGGCCAAACCAATCAAAACAACTCTAAAACTCCAGATTGAAGCGGGCAAGGCAAACCCGGCGCCGCCGATCGGACCAGCATTAGGTCAGCATGGCGTGAACATTGCCGAGTTCTGCAAGCAGTTCAACGCCGCGACAAAAGACATGACGGGTGATGTTATCCCCGCCGAAATCACGATCTACGAAGACCGTAGTTTTACGTTTATTTTGAAAACCCCTCCGGCATCCGCGTTGCTCAAAAAAGCCGCGGGTATTGAAAAGGGTTCCGGAACGCCGAACAAAACAAAAGTGGGTAAGGTGACGAAAGCCGACCTCCGCGCCATCGCGGAAAAGAAAATGGTGGACCTGAACGCAAACGACATCGACGCCGCGATGAGAATTATCGCGGGAACGGCGAAGAATATGGGGATAGAGGTTGTTGACTAGGAATCAGGAAGCAGGAATAACGAATCAGGAAAAAACCCGGTCGCCTAAGGCGACCGGGTTTTGTGTTAAGATGAAACTACTATGGCCGCGGCTAAAGGCAAATTTATCGTCATTGAGGGCACTGACGGTTCCGGAAAGGGGACGCAGTTTCAAAAATTGGTTGAACGGCTGAATGTGGTGAATGTTCCGCTTGCCACGTTTGATTTCCCGCAATACGGGAAGCCGTCGGCGTATTTTGTTGAGCAGTATTTGAATGGACGCTACGGCGCCATGAACGAGAGTGTCAGCGGATTATTCGCGCTGGATCGCGTTGACGCGGTAAGTCCCGAGGCCGCCTCGCTTTTTTATGCGCTTGATCGTTTTGATATACGGAAAGATATAAACGACGCGCTCGCGGCGGGGAAACTTGTGCTTTCCAATCGCTACGTGACTTCCAATATGGGGCACCAGGGCGCGAAGATTGCGCGCAAAGTCGATCGCGCGCGTTACTTGAAGTGGCTGGATAACATCGAGTATGGAATTTTGGGCGCGGCTCGGCCAGACATGGTCATCTTGCTCCACGTGCCGGCGGCAATCGCCCAGCAGCTCATCGCGAAAAAAGCGGAGCGCAAATATCTTGAGGGCGTCAAAAAAGACATTCACGAAAAAAATCTTGAGTATTTGAAAAACGCGGAGGCGGTGTATCTGGAAGTCGCCGCGATGTATCCGGAAACATTCCGTGTCATTGAGTGTACCGAAGGCGGCAATCTAATGCCCATTGAGGCGATTCATGAGCGCGTATGGGCGGTAATTGAACCGTTGACGCGCCGTTGACATCACGTGCTCGCGGGCTATGCTTTGATAAGGACAACTCGTGATCGGAGGTGACTGATGCTGAACGAATTGACGCTGAGCGAGGCGTGGGAAAAGGAAGCAAATCGTTTGCGCTCCCTGCCCAACCCCGTGCGTGAAGCGTTCGCCAAGCATGCGAGAAATGAAGCGCTGCGGAGGTGGACGGGGACGCATAAGCGCAAGGCGGAGGATCTGCCGACGGCGGTTGCCGCCGGAACCACCGAACTCCGCGCGTTCTTCGCCGGTTTGGAGGGCGCGCGCATGGAGTCATTGCTGCGGGCAAGCGGCAGGCGGATCGAGCTGGGGAAGGCGATCGTGATGGGATTCTCCGGGGAGTACGTCGTTGAAGAACACGGCATGTTCCTGGAGTTCTGCAGCCTGCGGGAGTGGGAGAATCGGGGAGGTAGAGCGACCAAGTGGAGATTCCATCTCACCGTTGAGGAAACGGTGTGGGTCGTGCTCGCGTGCCAGTGGCGGAAGCCGGAAGAAGTCGCGCAGGCCCTGCGCGAGGAGGTGGCAATCATTCTCCACGGCTCGCTGGACTCGCATGACCCGATCAATAGGAAGCGGAGAGAGTAGCGTACGAACGAGGCAGTCCCGCATTACGGGACTGCCTCGAACTCGTTTCAAGATTTGTTGACGCCCTAGGATTTTCTCGCTATGCTGGTTGCAGATTGGTTTAGGTTTCAGTTGGAGGATGCTCGCGTGGTAGATAACAGCGACTTCGACGGCGCAAAATGGCGATGCGCAGACGAATTCGCCAAGTTCTGGGATGGCCCGGAGGGTGTGGCGGCTCGGGCGGTACTCAAGGAGCGTAAGAAGACAATCACGATCGGGAAGGAGGAATGGACTGGCGGTTGGCACACCTTCGTGCTCGATGGGCAGGGTCACACGGACTATTCGGATGGGGGATCGCGTTCTAACCCGCTGACGGCCTTCGGTATCGTGTCGTTGTGGCTGGTGCAGGATGCGTCACGTAAGCCAAGCGACTTCATGCCCTGGCTGGATGCGGAACTTGCGAAGGCGAAGTCTCCACGCCCATGGTGGAAGTGGTGGGGATAGCGGAACGAGCGTGTATGCGCGGGGCAGAGTCCGGAACATCGGACCCTGCCCCGAACCATTTTTGTTGACGCTTCTCGATTTTCCCGATATGCTGGTTGCAGATTCGTTTAGTGGTTCCAGTTGGAGATATACTGATGAGCGCGTTTGCCGGGAGATGTCGTCGCGCTGCCGATCGGTATCGGCGGAATCGCGATTGTTTCATTCCCAACATCAAGTATCCGCCGGACGTGGAGTCCGAGATTCAGGACGCCGCGGAGAAATTCCAGAAGTTCTGGGACGGGGCGGATGGCGAGGCCGCTCGGAAGATGCTCAAGGAGAGCGGGAAGTTCGTGGAGTTCGGCCGCGACGAGCACGGAGTGGTGGACTTTTTCCATGGTGAGGGTCACCACCGGATGTTCGGCACCTTGCTGGTGCAGACGAACCCCTACGCCTCCTATGGCATCGTCCGTAGTTGGTTGGAGAGCGAGCCGGGCCGTGAGCCCAAGGGGTTCATGCCATGGCTCAAGTCGAAGCTCTGGGAGATCGTTGACGCTGCGCCGAAGCCGAAGAGGGCGAGGAAACCGAAGAAGCCGGCGGCGTATGCGGTGTCGGATGGCACGGCGGGTTGCGAGCGACAGGGCTAGTTACGTGCGGGACGAGTCCGATGGACTCGTCCCGAACTTATTTTTAATCTCGGTTGACGCTTCTGAGCTTTCTCGTTATGCTGGTTGCAGAATCTCTTAGTGGTTCCAGTTGGAGGTACAGATATGAGCGTTGAACTTTGCGACAGTGCATCGCTCGACGAGGTGGAGGCGGCGGTTGAGGGCTTTCTGAAAAGTCCTGAGGGCGTAGTTGCTCTCGAGAAGATCAGGGTCGCGGGGAGTTGTCTCACAATCAACAATCTCCGCACGCACGCGGACGTGCTTTGCGAAGGAGGCTTTTGTATGGATGTGCCGTATTTCGGAATGCACTGCTTCGGATCCGGCCGTCCGTTGAAGACTATCATCGCGGACTGGGCAGCGAAAGTTCGTCGCCCGGCTTCGGTCTTCTTGCCGGCATTGAAGGCCGGACTCGACAAGATCGGCAAGGCGAGTGGCAAGTAGCGTTCGAACGGGGCAGAGTCCGAGACATCGGACCCTGCCCCGATCCATTTTCGACAGACGCGCTGTGAATTGTTACACTATAAATGAAGTTAAATATTGCGAATCATTGTAGTGGTTCGACAAGCTCACCAACTATTATATCCTGAGTTTATCGAAGGATTTCCATTGCTCATGTTTCGAATTCCAAAACTCGTTTCCGATCCCATTCTCGGCCTTGTTGATATCGGGCCGGTGTTGCCAATGGTTGACGCGCGGCCGTTTCAGGAACTTGCTTTCAAGCACCAACTTGGGCTTACATTTTTGCTCTATCCCGGAGCAACGCATACGCGCAAAGAACATTCGTTCGGCGCATATCAGCGCACTAAAGTGTTGATGGAGGAGTGGCTTGCGAAGGATTTTGTGACGAAAGACGAAGCCACAACCGTCGCCGCATACGCCTTGTATCACGACATCGGGCACGGCCCGTTTTCGCACGCCGTTGAATCATTACGCAAAATTGACCATAAGGAATACGGGCTGAAGCTCGTGAAAGGACTAAAAAAAGAAATTGAGTCCGCGGGCGTAAATTACAAACTTTTCATTGAGCTCTTTGAACGCAAACACCCGCTCTATGCGGCGGTCGCGGACCGCAACCTCGGCACCGACAAGTTGGACTACTTGGAGCGCGACGCATTCTACACCATCCGCGAAGGCCCGGGCGTGGATTATCTTTCAAAATATATTTATTTTGTTGACGGCCACGTGGTGATTGACGAGCATGCGATTGATGAAACAAAAGCCATTCAGGAGTTCTATATTAAAATCACTAAAAATGTCTATTTGCGGAAGCGCGCCATCATTTTGCAGGGGCTGATGCAGGCGATGACGTATCAACTGCTGGAGGACGGTTTGTCGCTTGCAACGCTCTATACATTGACGGACTTCGGACTTTTGGGCCGGTTTGAACTCTCCAAAAATTCGTATGTGCAGTTTGGCTACCAATGTTTGCTTGGCGGACATTTCCCGAAAACCGCGATTGAGCTTAAAGACGCGCAGTTTGTGGGCACGGTCACTTCGGCTGGAAAACTGATGGCAATCCGCGCGATCACGAGCGCCGAGATGCAGGGGTTAAAAGATCTGGGATTATCGCATGATTTTCCCGCGCTCCGCGCAATGGAGGCGCATGTGGCAAAACTCGCCGGAGTCCCGGTGCAAGAAATTCTCATCGTTCCGCCGCTCTTCACCGAACGGCTGCACATTGAGGACGTCCGCATCTATCGCGCCGGAGGGAAAGTGGATTTAATGAGCGCCGTGTATCCGCATCACTTCCGCGCGATGGAAGAGCACGCCATGTCCTATGACGGCTTCCGCGTTTGCGCTTTCGGCGACGCGCGCGAAAAGGTGCAGAAAAAATCTAAAGCAATTGTTGATTATATTTTAAGCTTATTAAGGTAGCGCTTCGACTAGCTCAGCGTATAAAAGATATTTCCTGAGCTTGTCGAAGGATTACATTAAATCTCTATGGACTATATTCCCACCATCGGTCTCGAAATCCACGCGGAGCTCAAAACGAGGACAAAAATGTTTTGTCATTCGTTGAATGATCCGTTGGAAACAAAACCGAACGTGAACATTTGTCCCGTTTGCACCGGTCAGCCCGGCACGCTCCCCACCATCAATAAGCGGGCGATTGAGCTGATGGTAAAAATCGGACTTGCATTGGATGGAAAAATTGCCGAACGCACAAAATTTGACCGTAAAAATTATTTTTATCCCGATTTACCGAAGGGCTACCAGATTTCGCAATATGACCAACCGATTGTTTCCGGTGGAAATTTGCTCGGCGTTCGTATTACGCGCGTGCATCTTGAAGAAGACGCGGGACGGCTTCTTCATAGCGAGGGAGGTCCTGAATCAAGTTCAGGACGACCAGCTTCGCTGGTCGACTATAACCGCGCCGGTTTGCCGCTGATGGAGCTCGTCACCGAACCGGATATTACCAACGCAAAGCAGGCAAGCGAGTTCGCGAAAGAATTGCAACGCATCCTGCGGTACTTGGACGCCTCGGACGCGGATATGGAAAAAGGACAAATGCGTGTGGAGGCGAACATCTCCATTCGCCCGAACGGCACGGAGAAGCTCGGTACAAAAGTGGAAGTCAAAAACCTGAACTCCTTCCGCGCGGTGGAGGACGCGATTGCGTATGAAATTGACCGGCAGCAAGCCGTGCTCCTCGGCGGTGGCAAAATCATTCAGGAAACCCGCGGCTGGGATGAAAATAAAAAAGAAACGTTCAGTCAGCGTATTAAAGAAGAGGCGCATGACTACCGCTATTTTCCGGAGCCGGATCTGCCGCAGTTGGTGATGAGCGAAAGCGGCATTGATGTTGTGGCGCTGAAAAAAGAAATTCCCGAGCTCCCGATGGCGAAGCGCGATCGGTTTATGGCCGAGTACGCGTTGTTGCACGACCAGGCGGATGCGTTGGTCGCGGAGCGCGCAAACGCCGATTATTTTGAGCAAGCCGTGTCCGAGCTTGAAACGGAAGAGGGCGGTAAACGCAGTGAGGCGGTAAAACTGCTATACAACTATTTCTCCAGCGACTTCTGGGGACTCTTGAAAGAGTTGGGCATTCCGCTCGCGGCGTCAAAAATCACGCCGGAAAACTTTGCTGATCTCATTATGCTTCTCGCGACAAACAAGATCTCCAGCCGTTCGGCGAAAGATTTGCTGCGCAAGATGAACGAAACCGGATCTGACCCGCGGGAACTCGTAAAAACCGGTGGACTTGAACAAATTTCCGACACTGCCTCTCTTGAACCCATCGCGCAAAAAGTGATGGAAGAAAATCCGAAAGTGGTAGCGGACTACAAAAAAGGCAAAACCGCGGCGATCCAGTCGCTCATCGGCAAAACCATCGGCGCGACCAGCGGTAAAGCAAACCCTAGCGTGGTCAAGGAAATCTTTGAGCGGCTGTTAAAATAATTGTGTATGAATAGAAATATGCTGCGGTTGTTTATTGTCATTGGGATTTTTCTTTCCATCCCCGCATATTCCGCATCTGCCCAAACCTAGAGCGCGCAAACGTCGGGGACTTCCGACAGCCTTAGCGGCGTTTCATTTGTGAATTCGACAACGGGGTGGGTAGTGAGTAATGTTGCGACCATTTTTGCAACGACAGACGGCGGCTCAACATGGACTGCGCAGACATCAGGCACGTCAAATCCGCTCCTCGATGTACACTTCGTGAATTCTACGACCGGTTGGGCGGTGGGCGCGAATGGAGAGGTTCGTGTGACAACGAATGGCGGTTCAACTTGGAGTGGACAGACATCGGGCGTTGCAATTTCTCTAAATGGAGTTTTCTTTACAGACGCGTCGAATGGTTGGGCGGTAGGCGCGAGCGGCGTAATCCGCGCGACAACCAACGGCGGCTCCACTTGGAGTGGGCAAACCTCTGGCACTGCTGAGATTTTGAACGACGTTTATTTCGCTGATGCAAATAACGGCTGGGCGGTCGGAAATAGCGGCACGATTCTCACAACAACTAACGGCGGCTCCACTTGGAGTGCGCAAATTTCAGGAACCACCGACGGACTTTATGGTGTGTCATTTGTAAGTGCTTCAATCGGCTGGGCGGTTGGTGGTGATTCAAGGGGCGGGACGCAGGCAATTCTAAAAACGACAAATGGCGGTTCCACCTGGACGGCGCAAACCGGCACCACCGATGAGTTGATAGGTGTTGCATTTGTGGATTCAAATACCGGCTGGGTCGTGAGTAATACACCGGCGATTCTTGCGACGACCAATGGCGGTTCCACATGGGCGACGCAGGCGCCTGGCACCGCGAATGCCCTCGATGCTGTTTCGTTTATTGACGCAACGACCGGTTGGGCAGTGGGTGATGCCGGCACCATCCTGAAATTCACCGGCGCCGCGGGATCGTCATCAACTGGTAATCCCCGCGCCCCGCTTTCATTTATCGAACAACAGCGTCGTCTTGCCCTTCACCTCACCCCAAACACCCCTTCTGCCGCGCGCGTGCTTCCGCTCACATGCTCCAACGGCGATTGCCCGCTTGATATTGAATTCACATATGATCCG
>JAUSGH010000013.1 GCA_030649055.1 bacterium
CGGATCATATGTGAATTCAATATCAAGCGGGCAATCGCCGTTGGAGCATGTGAGCGGAAGCACGCGCGCGGCAGAAGGGGTGTTTGGGGTGAGGTGAAGGGCAAGACGACGCTGTTGTTCGATAAATGAAAGCGGGGCGCGTGGATTTGAGGATGCGGATACCGACACGTTCGCTTGAGCGACAAATATGGAGACGTCATCGTCGGCCCCATTCCCCACCGCCAAATCAATAGTGCTGTCACCATTAAAGTCGGCAGCGAGCGCGGAGTATGGGCCGCCGCCCGTGGTATAATTCACCGCTGCGTCAAAGGTGCCATTGCCGTTGCCGGTAAAAATAGAGACATTGTTATTACCGTCGTTTGTCACCGCTAAATCCGCATTGGAATCACCATCAAAGTCGGCTGTTACCATGGCGTATGGGGATGATCCCGCGGAAGAATTCGCCGCTGCATCAAAAGTGCCATTGCCGTTGCCGGTAAGGATGGAAAAATTGTTTCCCCCATTATTCGCCGTCGCCAAATCCGCATTGCCATCCTCGTCAAAGTCGGCGGTCACGATGAAGTATGGAATTAATCCTGTGGTATAATTTACCGCTGCGTCGAAGGTTCCGTTGCCGTTGCCGATGAGAATGGAAACGTTGTCGGCGCCGCTATTTGTCACGGCCAGGTCTATATTATTGTCCTCATCAAAGTCGCCGGTGACGATAGCGTACGCGTTGAAGCTCGCAGCGTAATTCACCGCTGCGTCGAAGGTTCCATTGCCGTTGCCAAGAAGAATGGAGACGTTACCGGCATTGTAGTTTACAACCGCCAGGTCTACATTGTTATCTTCGTCGAAGTCGGCGGTGACGATAAAATTTGGGCCATCGCCCGCGGCGTAATCAACC
The DNA here is from genome assembly GCA_030649055.1 of bacterium. Taxonomy (NCBI): domain Bacteria; species bacterium. Next base: position 887 of record JAUSGH010000013.1, read on the forward strand.
TTTGCGTCAAAGGTGCCATTGCCGTTGCCGATGAGAATAGAGACGTTGTCGCTGTTGGCGTTCGCCGTCGCCAGATCTGCATTGCCATCTTCGTCAAAGTCAGCGGTAGCAACGGAGATCGGCTGATCGCCCGCGGCGTAATCCACCGCTGCGGGAAATGGAAAGGCGTACGCAAGTTGTAGTTGATAAGAAAAAGATGCGATTGATAGAATAATCACGCCTAACGCAAAAACAATTTTCTTAAACTTTTGTGGCATATTATTTCAATCTACCGCGCAAGACGCCGCGAAATGTCATTAAGCATGTTTAAAAGATTCTTCCATAACGCATCAAGCTGTTGCGTATATACCCGCAACATCGGATCGGCGAGTAAATGTACGTCAAGCGGTATCGTGATCATCTCCCCAGCCTCTCCCGCGGCGTTCACGGGAGTCATGCGGATGGTGTGGCGACGGGGATCAAGCAATAATTTGATGATTTCCGGACGGTTTACGCTTTGCCTAAAAATAAGGCGACTATCCGTGTCATATACTTCCACCAGTACAATACTTTTCCCGGAGGTGAAATATGAAAAATTATGAAATGATGGGATGCGCAGCGAAACAAGAAATTGATCTTTCACGCGCCCCAGTTGTTCAATCGTGACCTCGCTTGCCGCGAACGCTGCCGGAGTCCAGATACGCGATTCCACACAGAACTCCGCGTTGTTTTGGTGCGTATAGCAAAGCTGTACGGGAAGTTCCGCGTTTGAGGCCCAGGGAAAACGGAGGGTGACTTGTTCTTCGTTTCGTTCGGCCGCAAAGGGAATACGGCGATGATTCTCGCTATGACGCAAAGCAAACCGTTCAAGCTCGGCGTCCTTTGGCGAGTTGAACTGAACAATCGCATTGCAAGAAGCGGACGTGCACTGCTCGGCGCGCAGAGAAAGATCGCGCGGAATATACGCGCGGGCGGCATACCGCTCTGCGAATCCACCCTGCAGGCGGCGCACGAAATCAGAAAGACCGGCGCCGCCGGAGGAAGAAACGGAAGCGACGAAACTCTGGCTTAATAATATAGAAACATTGTCGTCAGTATTGTTCGTCACCGCCAAATCCTGGTCGCTATCACCGTCAAAGTCGGCGCCGAAAACATAGGCCGCGCCATCACCGGCACTATAATTCACCGCAGATGCAAATGTGCCATCGCCATTACCCAAAAGAATAGAGACATTGTCGCTGGTAAAATTAGCCACGGCTAAATCCACTCTGCCATCGGCGTTGAGGTCTGCGGCGTAACCGCCATACGCAAGTGTGCCGGCGGTATAGTTCACTGCCGAGGCAAACACACCACTGCCGTTGTTAAGCAGTATGGAAATATTACTGCTAGCCGTGTTAACCACGGCTAAATCCTGGTCGCTATCACCATCAAAGTCAGCAGCGGAAATGGTTTGCGGTTCACTTCCAACGGTATAATTCACCGCGGAGGCAAACACGCCGCTGCCATTATTGAGCAATATGGAGACATTTCCAGAAGTATAGTTCGTCACCGCCAAGTCCTGGTCGCTATCACCATCGAGGTCAGCGGCAACAATACCCATCGGAAGAGTGCCAACATTGTAATTCACCGCGGAGGCAAAAGTACCGCTGCCATTACCCAAAAGAATAGAAACATTGTTGCTGTCTGCATTCGCCACTGCCAGATCTAGCACACTACCACTGTTGAGGTTAGCGGCGAAAATGGCCTGCGGACCCGTGCCGGCGGCATAGTTCACCGCCGAGGCAAAAGTACCGGCGCCGTTGTTGAGCAGTATGGAGACGTTGCTATTAAAATAATTCGGCGCTGCAAGATCCCTGTCGCCATCACCATCAAAGTCAGCAGCGAAAACAGCGTACGGATCGCCTGCGACAGCATAATTCACCGCAGCGGCAAAAGTGCCACTGCCACTATTAATGAGGACGGAGATGCTATCGGTGCCTATACTCGGCACTGCTAGATCCGACACGCCATCGCCGCTGAGGTCGGCGGCGAAAAGAAGCTGCGGGCTATCGCCTACGCTATAATTTACTGCCGCCCCATATGGATATGCGTACGCAACCCTTGGCAAAATAAAAACTTGCGCGAGCAATAACACAATCGCGCCGAGCGCGGAAGTTATTTTTGTGTAACTTTTTTTGGCATATTATTTCAATCTACCGCGCAAGACGCCGCGCAATGAATAAGTAAACGACGAAGCCAATACGATAACCACGCATAGCGTAGAAATAATTTTCCCGAAATTCCTTCGCCGCATGTATTTAATCCGTCAACACCACTCTGTCCCAGCCCCTTGCGGCGCCGTTGCAGATATACAAGTTATTGCCGGTCGTATCAATGACCATGCGGCCGCGTTCGGCGTTATCGTTGCAGTCGGTGGCAGACGGGGCGCCGGCGGAGGTTCTATCAAACTGAAAATATCCCCCGCTGCCCACTTCCAATAACGTATTCGGTGCGGGAGAGGCAACGCCGACACCCACCTGCGAGCTTGCCCCGTTCACGATTAAGTTGCCGGAAAAATATCCGTTCACCCAGCGATTAGCGGCGGTGCCCACGCTCCGGATGTTGTCCGCGCCGGGCAAAAGGTCGGAGTCAAATGTCGCGGCGCTCACGCGGCCAATGGCGCTTTGGATAGTGCGCGCCACCATGCCTTCCGGAGTAGGCGAATTGTAGACCAACGTCAAATCCACCTGCACCACATCGTGGCCCGGCGGATTAGCAAACTTTTTAAATTGGAGATTGCTCGCGGCACTAGCGACTCTATCCGTCGTGAGATCGGTGGTGGTCATATTGCCGCCCGAACCCTGCTGCAGCTTTACCACTTTTGTCACCGGGTCAAACCAAATAACCATCGGGTCGCGGTCGGTCGCGCCCCCGGCGCTGTCGCGCATGCGCAAATGGAGGTAGGGCGCTGAAACGCCGAGCGGCGCGTCACTATTGTTATCGCTCAACGAATTGTTCACTATCACCACGCTTGCGTCGCGGGTTAAGCGCTGTAACGTTTGCATCGTAAAATTCAGTTGCGTTGATACCTCGGCGGACGCTCCGCCGCGCACCTCAACCCTTGTCACCGTCGTCACTATGCCCGTAAGAAGCGTTCCCACCACCGCGAAGATAGCGATGTAAATGAGAATCTCAAGAAGAGTGAAGCCGGAGGGGGATTTCTTATTCATTATTTTATTATACATCATCGCCTGCTATAATGAGCAGTATGGAAAAAGAAAATAAATCCGCAGTCACCTGGCTCGATTTTGAGCGACCGTCCAAAGCGGACATTGACGCCATTAAAAAAATTCACGACTTCCATCCGATTATTTTGGATGAGCTGCTCCATTTCTCCACGCGGTCGCGGGTGGAACAGTACGATAGCTATCTTTATCTTGTGTATCACTTTCCCATCTACGACGTAAAAACGCGCACCTCGCGCCGCGCCGAAGTTGATTTTTTGATTACCAAAGACACCGTTATCACCATTCGCTACGAGCCACTGGAACCGATTGAGTACATGCGGCACGCCATCGCGGAAACCCCGGTGTTGAAGAAAAAATATCTTTCAAGCGGGGCGATGTTTATGTACAGCTTCCTTCAGGCGGTGCATGAATTCTGTTTGCGCGAACTCCGACACGTTGACCAAAAAGTGACTGCCATCACCAAAGACCTTTTCTCGCACCAAGAGTATCAGATGCTTCAGCGCATTTCATATATCAAGCGTGACATCTTGGATTACGGCGTCATCACAAAGCCCCAAGCGCTGATTCTCCATTCGCTGCGCGATGTCGGCGGAAAATTTTGGGGCGAAGAAGCGCGCATTTATCTTTCCGACCTCGCAAGCGATCACCTCAAAATCACCGAGCAGCTGGAAAACTACCGCGACACCATTGAGTCGTGCGAAGAAACAAACGCTCAACTGCTGAACGCGAAAACGAACGCCGTCATGCAACGATTCACCATCCTCGCCTTCCTCACGTTCCCCTTGATGCTCTTCACCTCGCTCTTCAGCATTGAATTTGTATCGCGCGAAATCACCAATCCGCGGATATTTTGGTTCGGCTTCGGCGCGGTGCTGCTCATTACGTCTGTTGTTATTTATATCTTCAAGAGAAGAGGACTGTTAAGGGATTAGGAGATAGCTTCATTAGGGTTATTCGGCACAGCTTCATTGGCTTATAGCTTCTTAGCTTCGTTAGCTTGAGAAATGTCAAATGCCTCGATGGGAATAACGCCACCAAGGTCTTGTACATGGATTTGTTTTTTGGTTTATTGCCTGCTATGCTACACATAGTTCTTCACGGAATCGTTCTGTGAAGTTTTTCTTGTCCTCGTTTCACACGGAGGATGCCATGAGTGCGCCCAGGCTCACCGGATTGCTGCTCACGATTTTCGGATTCATCGGAGTGGTCGTCTCTGCCGGCTTCATTTACAAGGACGAGGGCCTTTTCCTCATCGTGCTCGCCTGCGCCTTCGTAACCGCCGTCGGTGTCGTTGTCATCGCGTGTTCCTCGTATGGCTGGCCGACGGACAGCAATAGTCTTACCGCCAATGCCCGCTACCCAAACCCCGAACGCATTGACCTCGAACCGGAGACCTCCGCTCTCGTCATCACACACGCAGGCAAGGGCTACACCATGCTCTTTGACCGTGGGGCATGGCGGCTGTTCGCCTTGTGGCCGGAGGGCGTGAAAGACGATACCGCGGTCATCGTGGCGAACAACGACGGCACGAAGCTCGTGCCGCAACCCAAAACCGAAGATGCCAAGGACGAGGACACGAAGACGTAATCGCTCATCGTGCCGTTACCGCAACCCATCACCAGCGCCCGCCGACTTCATACTCGGCGGGCGTCATTGTTTATTTTTTTATAAAAGGAAGGCCCCGATGGTGTTACCCAAAGGGGCCTTTGCGCGTCTTCTTCCTGTTGACTAAGCCTCCGGCGGCGCAGCCGGTGCCTTCGGTTCGGTGACGGCCTCCGGCACAGCCACGGCCTCGGCGCGGAACTTCGCGAGCTCCTCTTCCGCCTTCATCGCCCGAGCCTCCATAAACGTGAGCTGTATTCTCAGTTTCTGACCAGCTTCCACGATCCCTGCCGTGTGAAGCAACTGCCTCAACATCGCCTTCTCGTGTTCGGCCTTCAACTTGTCAACAACCGCCCATCCCTTCGCCATCTCCTTCTCGTGCTTGGCCTTTATGGCGTCAAACCTCTCGCCAGCGCGAGCTGCGACCTCGCTCACGCAGTCGTTGTAGACTTCGCAGAGAATCGCGCTCAACGCTCTCATGGCGTCGCACTCGTTCTTTGGGTCAAGTGTCGCGTTCGTCCGCTGACCCAAGAGCGACGCAAGGAGACCATTGCCATTCCCGACATGGTCATGCAGGACGCACAAAACCTCCGCCTTCCTACCGTCAGGCATGACATACTTGTCTCCAATGCCGTACGTCTCGCCATTGTTCTTCCGGGAGGATTCGTACCGTACTGGGAGCACCTTGCCCGCCAACGTCAGCACCAGGAACTGTCCGGACAACTGCGACATGACAGACTCCTTCAATGAGCGCCGTCCAAAATTGAACGGTGGATATATTATGCACAATTCGAACAAAAAGCACAATGTCCACTATCATACTCGATCGGGTGTGATAGTGGACATTATTGTTTTCCCGCGTTTCACGCTCAACGCAGCTGGCGGAGCGTCCCTTGCTTTGTGACCGCAAGCACTTCAACATTATCCACAATCCCCCGGCGATGTAGTATGTCAAAAAAATCCTCGGGTAAGGCGAGCTTTCCTATCCAGAAACTTTTTTGAAGCATGGCAAAGCCGGACTCTTTGAGGAATGTGCGGAGCCACTGACGATGCCCGGCTTTGCTTTCCGGTATATCAAACGCGACGATATTCACATTGCGTGACGGAGTTATCTTTTCACGCACCGTTGACGCTTCACATCGGCACTCCATCGCAAATATTTTTTTATTGCCCTTTGCGGTGAGCTCCAACGCGCGCCCGCTCTTCTGTTGAGCAACCAGACCTTCGGAGCGCAGCTTTGAAACGAGCTTAAGCACTCGTCGCCGTTCTTCGCGCGTTGCGATTGCGTGTTCCAAAATCGGTTGGCGATCCGGAAGTGGCGTCGACGCTCCTCGCAAACGCGCATAGTGCGCATCACGGCCATAATACGTGAGTATGTCGGCGACGCCAACCGCCGTCATCGCCGAAGCTTGAATAATTTTCAGGATCGCAAGCGTAACATCCCCTTTCATAACTTAAATATATAACCCGGCGCAGAGGATGTCCACTGCCATACCCGATCGGGTGTGATGGTGGACATTTCGAAAAACAATAAAATAATGTCAAAGGCCTCGAGATGGTGGACATTTCGAAAAACAATAAAATAATGTCAAAGGCCTCGATGGGATGGAACCCATCGAGGCCTTTGCGCGAACTTCTACAGACTGATCTTGATCACGATCCGGTAGCCATCCGGACGGAAGTCCGGACACCATGTATCCTTCGCTCCGGGAGGGATGACGGGTTCCAATGCCGGGTACAGCACGAGCCCCGTGAGGTCCGCTCTCCGAAACACGCCTTTCCCGATCTTGACGATCGCTCCGCCCTCGCCCCTTGCACCGCGCGACTTCAGGAATTGCTCCATGCCATCGCACATGGACTTTACCTCCTCCCACATGAGGGAGGCCTGTCCGCGCAGCCACCCGGCCTTGCAGCGCAACCACTGCCGATTTCCTGTCGGACGAGCGACCTCGCTCATCTCCACGCAGGCCACACGGATCTGCTTTTCCCCGCTCTCGATCGCGGGGAGAATCTTCGCCGTTGCGCAGTCTACCAGATCCCAGATGAACTTCCGGTCCGCCTTGCTCACGGCCTCCGGAAACCGTTCCAGTGCAACCGCCATGATCTTCCTCCTTCACATTGAACCACTAAGACTAACGACATTATAATTGAAATCCTTGCTGCTGTCAAGTCCTGTAAAATGCGGGGCCTCGATGGTGTTACCCATCGAGGCCTTTGTCGCTGGTTGCGCGCACTAGATTGTAGCTACTCGCCACACACGCACCGATGATCATGGATGAGCTCGATGAGGTTTTTCAGCTTGCTCTCCACCATGGGAAGCGGAACTCTAGCATCGCCAACCGCCCAATCTCTTATCACGATCGGAATCGTGCTAAAGAGGCGCGCGACGAGTTCCGAGTGCTTCGGTGATTGCTCGAGAAACCCCGTAAGCATGTCTTGGAACCGCTCGGAGCACGCCATGCGGCCTTCAGGCACATTGCACCACTTTACGCACCGATGCCGGTTGATGAACACGATGACCATCGGGCGCATCGGCTGATCCGGAATATGTGCTCCGGTGGACCACTTGTCCACCATGAGATGGTGGACACCAAACTCGTGCGCGAGAGCATCGCAGTGTCCCACGACGCGTTGCACAAACTCGGCAACGACCTTCTGAAACTCTTCCGCGGTGATTTCCTTATGCTTCTCCGCGTTCATCGGCCTCCTCCTTTTACGAAACCGAGACTACGCACAGTGTAACACGGCGAAGGTTTTGTACACAATCTGCGTGCGTTGCGCATTTATTTTTGGGTCATTACAATGGAAGTACAGACGAGAATCTAGTATCTAGCGGTGAGTCACAATTCGGATTTTCATTTTTGCTGTCTAGTGGCTAATCCCTGCCTGCCGGCAGGCAGGACTAGTCGCTAGTGGCTAACTTCAATGTTTTTGTACAACACCCTCACCGAAAAAAAGGAGGAACTCCAGAAACCCGCGGCGGGCGCATTGAAGATGTTTGTCTGCGGACCGTCGGTGTATGACTATCCGCACATCGGGAACGGCCGGACATATGTGACCTACGACATGTTCGCGCACTATCTCCGCAGCCGCGGCTTTGACGTGTTCTACCTCCAAAACATCACGGACGTTGACGATAAGATCATCGCGCGGGCGAAGGAGGAAGACGTAAAGCCGGAGGCAATCGCAAAAAAGTTTGAGAAGATTTATCACGCAAACGAAAAAGCGTTGGGCATTGCGAGCGTCACGAAATATGCCCGCGCAACCGCATATATTCCAGAAATCGTAAAGCAAGTGGAGGCGCTTATCGCCAAAGGACACGCATATAAGATAGAAGGCGACGGTTATTACTTTGACATTGCAACGTTCCCCGACTACGGAAAACTTGCGAAACGCACCATTGAACAAGCCGAGGACGGCGTTTCGCGGATTGATGAGAGTATCAAGAAAAGGAACAAGGGCGACTTCGTATTGTGGAAGCTTCCACAAACGCAGACCAACGCGGACTTGAACGCAGACCAACGCGGAAAACCTATCGGCAAAAAGTATCCGATAAAAATTATTGACGGCGAACCGCTCTGGAACACGCCGCTCGGGTGGGGGCGGCCGGGATGGCACATTGAAGACACCGCGATTACGGAAGCATTTTTTGGTCCGCAATACGATGTGCATGGCGGCGGCGTGGATCTGAAATTCCCTCACCATGAGGCGGAGATCGCCCAACAGGAATCCGCTTCCGGAAAAAAGCCGATGGTCCGGTTTTGGATGCATGCCGGATTTTTGCTGGTGAACGGAGAAAAAATGTCCAAGAGCAAGGGGAATTTCGTCACCGTGGAAGATTTCTTGCGCACGCACTCCCCGCTCGCCTTCCGCTATATGGCGGCAAGCCATCACTACCGCTCACCGCTGAACTATACCAATGAACTAGTAGGACAAGCTGAAGCCGCCATCCGCGGTATACAAGAATTTTTTGCCAAGCTCGCGCTGGTTACTGCGGCTGGATTCCGGATCAAGTCCGGAATGACAAACGAGGCGAACCGTCATCTATCGGATGACCTTGCGGCTGCCGAAAAAAACTTTTTCGCGGCGCTTGATGATGACTTTAATACGCCGGAGTCACTGGGGGCGACATTCACGCTCATTCGCCGCTATGAACCAATGATGTGGCAACTTACCAAAGCCGACGCGAAAGCGCTCGCCACCACATTCAAAAAACTCTTCGCTATGTTCGGTATGGAATTCAAACCAGAAAAAATTCCCGCAGAAATTGCGACGCTTGCCGATAAACGCGAAACGCTCCGCGCAAAGAAAGATTTTGCGGGTGCCGACGTCTTGCGGAAAACCATTGAAGGACTAGGATATAAGGTGGAAGATACCCCATTAGGACCTTTGGTCCTAAGGAATAACTAATTCCAAATGTCTAATTATTGTATTCCTTCGACTTCGCTCAGGAAATATATTATACGCTAAGCTTGTCGAAGCGCTACCGTAATTGGAAATTAGAAATTTGATATTAGAAATTTATCCCCATGCCTTCCCTCAAACTTCCCCCACAACACATTGAAGCCGAGCAATCCGTGCTGGGTGCTTTGATGATTGATAAGGACGCCATCATCCGCGTTGCCGACATGTTGCTTCCGGATGATTTCTATAAGCCGGCGCACGCAAGCATTTACGGCGCCATCATGGGATTGTACGAGCGCCATGAGCCCATTGATATTTTGAGCGTCACGACGCGCCTCAAGGAATCGGGTGCATTTAAGGACGCCGGCGGCACTTCATATCTCACCGAGCTCATCAACGGCGTTCCTTCGGCGTCGCACGTCGCCCATTACGCGAAGCTCGTAAAAGATAAGCACGTGCTGCGCGAGCTCGTTATTGCCTCGGCGGAAATCGCCGAAAGCGCCTTTGACCCGGGCGAAGATGTTGACGCGGTGATTGACGGCATTGAACAGCGGATATTCTCCATCGCCCAACGCTCAACCGCGCAAAAGTTCGTGCTTTTAAAAGACCAGCTTTCTGCTGCGTATGAACGCATTGAAAAAATTCACGCGGGAAAGGGCGCCATGCGCGGAGTCCCGACCGGATTTCCCGCGCTGGACGGTTATCTTTCGGGACTGCAGAAGTCCGACCTCATCGTCATCGGCGCGCGGCCGTCGCTTGGTAAAACATCGCTCGCCTTAGACATTGCCCGCCACGTGGGCGTGAAAGAAAAGAAATCCGTGGCAATATTTTCGCTTGAAATGTCCATTGACCAGGTTATTGACCGCTTCATCGCGGCGGAAGCACGAGTGCCGCTGTGGCAACTTCGTACCGGAAAGCTTTCCAATGACGTGGACTTCCAGCTGATTCAGGCATCGCTCAACACCCTTTCGGACTCCCGCATCTTTATTGACGACACCGCGAGCGCGAATATATTACAGATGCGTTCCGTAGCGCGGCGGCTCCAAGCGGAACACGGGCTTGACCTTGTCATCGTTGATTATTTACAGCTCATCACGCCGCGCACAAAAAGCGACAACATGGTCGCGCAAGTGACGGAAATCTCCCGCGGACTAAAGACGCTCGCCCGCGAACTGAACGTGCCGGTGCTGGCACTCTCACAGCTTTCACGCTCCGTTGACTCGCGGGAAGACAAGACGCCGCGGTTGGCTGACCTCCGAGATTCCGGCTCCATTGAACAGGATAGCGACGTTGTGCTACTTATTTTCCGCAAAGACAAGCAACGGCAAAATCCGGAGCCGCAGGACTTGAACATGGCCGAAATTATGGTTGCCAAACACCGCAACGGCCCGATCGGATCGGTGAAACTCCGCTTCAATCCGGATGCGGTGAGCTTTGAGTCCATTGACACGCAGCACTCGGATCAGCCGTATGCCTGATCGGAAGAAATAAGATATAAGAAGTATGAAGTAAGTAACGATCCCAAACGTGCACTTAAACCTTAATTCCTACTTCTTATTTCATACATCTCGTCATCCATGCTTCCCGCTCCGATAAAAACTTTAATTGACCTCCTGACGGAACTTCCCTCCATCGGACCGCGACAGGCGACGCGTCTTGCGTTTTATATTACGAACCTCGGCAAGGCGAAAGCCACCGAGTTTGCCGATGCCTTCGCCGGACTCGCCTCAGTCAAACCCTGCGCGCAATGTTTTCTTATCCACCAGAACGCCGGTAACCTCTGCGGCATTTGTTCTAATCCGAAACGCCGCGCGGATGTTATCGCGGTCGTTGAAAAAGAAACCGATTTGATGTCGCTTGAAAAAGCCGGCAATTTTATGGGCCGGTATCTGGTCATCGGCGAACTCACCAAAGGCGCCCTGCTCCAACCCGACCAAAAACTGAAACTGCAACACCTGAAATCAACTGCGCAAAAACTTCCCGGCGGCGTTGCTGAAGAAATCATTCTCGCAACCAACCCCACGACCTACGGCGACTTAAGTGCCGCTATCATCGCGCAGGAACTGAAAGGCGCGGCGAAAAAAATGACCCGCTTGGGTCGCGGCATTCCGACAGGAGGAGAAATTGAATTTGCGGACGAAGAGACACTGCGGCAATCGCTGGAGCATAGGGATTAGCTTCACTAGCTTTTTAGCTTCGTTAGCGAGTTAGCTTCATTAGTAACGCAGGCTGCGTTAGATTTTGGTACACTATTAAATAGTACGTCGCGGTTTATTCAGTCGTCGGCTTCATGTTGGAGGAAGACCAATGGAGCGTCCCTACGAGGTGGTGCTGGTTTTCACCGCCGTCATTCTTGCCTTCGTCGGCGTTGGCGCCTACACCGTGGATTATGACGGTGCTTGCTGGTGGACGGTTTCCGGCTGCGCGCTCGTCGCCGTCGTACACGCGCGAAATTTCTGCGCCAAGACTGTATCGCTACCCGCCTCCGTCGCGACCATCGTGATAGGCGCAGTGATGCTACTTGCCGGGATCGTGACTTACTTCACCGACGGCAACTTCAGCTGGGGATGGCCCATCGGGGGCATCGTCGCGATGGTCGTCGGCGCCATCACGGCGACCGAGCACGACGAAGGTCGCGCGTGACACCCGCGAAAAAAACAAAAGAGGCGGTCGCCTATGGTGACTGCCTCTTCCTGTTTTCATTATTCGTTATTCACTATTCACTATTCACTAGAGCCCGACAATCTCCACTTCCGTATACTCCTGCCGATGTCCTTTCTTTTTACGCTGGCGGGTTTTGGAATGATATTTGAACACGATTACCTTTTTTGACCGTGCCTGCGCTTTCACTTTTCCCTCCACTTTCGCTCCGGAAATATACGGAGCGCCAACGACAATGTTGTCGCCATCGGCGGTCAACAACACCTTATCAAACACCACCAAGGCACCCGGCTCGCCCAAAAGCTTCTCCACGCGGAGCTTAGTCCCCTTTTCCACTTTATATTGTTTGCTGCCCGTTTCAATGATTGCAAATGCCATATTGAACTATACTATCGCACCCTACGTAATAAAGCAAGTCAGTTATTCGCCACGATAAGTCCAAGCGTCAGGGCGACAAAAAGCGAAAACACCAACGTAGTTACGGCGATCACGGCGGCAAGAAACGGATAGCGCTTCCAAAATGCTCCGGCGAGAAACGCGTTCACCCCATTTACGGCAAGCGCCGTCGCCGCAATGCCGAACACATCTCTCGGCGTGCCCAAAAAATCAATGCCGCGGAACGCGTCAAAATGCACAATAAGCAAATGTTTGACGTCGGAAAACGCGTAATAGGCAAATGCGCCCGCGATTGCGATAATTGCGAAACTTGCCCCGAACGTACCAAGCAATAAGCGCCGATGCAACATATGTTCCATATTACCGCACTAACATCCCGTCGCCAAATGAAAAAAATCGGAAGCGCAAATGAATGGCGTTTTGATAAAGCTCCATTAGTTTTTTTCTTCCGGTAAGTGCGGCGACGAGCATCAATAAGCTTGATTGTGGCACGTGGAAATTGGTGATGAGTCCTTGCACAAATTTGAACTTGTCGCCTTCGCGAATGAAGAGACGCGTACTTCCGGAAAGGACTTTTAGTTCTGGATTCCGGGTCAAGCCCGGAATGACAGAAGCGGCGGCGGATTCCAGCGTACGCGCGACGGTTGTACCCACGGCAATAATCGGCCTCCCCTCCTTTTTGCTTTTATTCAAGAATGTCGCCGTCCGCGCATCAATCATATATTCCTCCTCATGCAATAATCCCTTCCGCCACTGTGCCTCCGTAAGCGGCGCGAATGTACCGAGGTTCACATGGAGCGTCACAAACTTCACCGCAATGCCGGCGCGACGAATTTTTACAAGCAACTCGCGCGTGAAATGCAACGACGCGGTTGGCGCCGCAACCGAACCACGATGCTTCGCAAACACGGTTTCATACTGCGCGCGCAGCGCCTTGCCTTTGAGCTTTGAATGTTTAATATACGGTGGGATAGGCGCCGTGCCATAACGCTCCAGCACATCGTACAGTTTTGCGAGCGGAAACGTGGGCCGGAGGAGATAGTATTTATCGTCTTTTTTTTCCACAATAAAGCCGAGATTTTTTACAATCGTAAGCTCCGCACCGCTGTGCAATGGACGATTAGAAAATACGCGGATGCATTTTCCCACAATCGCAAGGTACAATATTTTGACCATTCCCCCGCTTTCTTTTTTGACCGAGAGCCGCGCGGGCAACACTTTTGTTTCGTTAAACACCAGCACCGCATTTTTAGGCAAAAAGCTTACAAGGTCACGAAAGTGACTATATGACACTTCTCCGGTTTTCCGGTCATAGACCAGCAATCGCGCGCTGTCGCGGGGACTTACAGGATCCTGCGCGATGAGCTCTTCGGGCAAGTCATAGTCGTATTTTTTTATTTCGCGTTGAAATGTCATAGATGAAAACGTTTAACAAATTGTTCTCCTTGTCATTCCCGCGCCCTCCGGAGGAGGATCCGCCTCAGGCGGAAAAGCGGGAATCCAGAACTCCACGATACTGGATTCCGGATCAAGCCCGGAATGACGGGGGGCTACATCACAGCTTTCCGTTCTTTATCATGCGCCGCACCTCTGCAACAACGCCATTAAAATAATAAAGATTATGGAACGTGAGGAGGCGCAACGCGGTGATTTCGCCGGCGCGCAAAAGGTGCGTGATATAGCTGCGCGAATACGTGCCGCACGTCTCACAGTCGCACGCCGGATCAAGTGGTTTTCTGTCGGTCATAAATTTCATCTTTCGCATGTCCAACCGGCCGCGGGAAGTGAACGCCACGCCATGCCGCGCATAATGCGTGGGCACCGTGCAATCAAACGTATCAACTCCTTCGCGAACAATTTTTTCAATATCTTCCAAATGCCCGATGCCCAAAAGATGCCTCGGTTTTCCCTCGGGCAATTCTTTCATCACAGTCCGGAGCATGGCACTCATGGTCTTTTTATTGTCACCGAATTCCCCGCCGATTCCGACGCCGTCAAACGGGAGTGCCCCGATGTAGGCGGCGGACGCTTGCCGCAACTTCTTAAACTTTCCGCCCTGCACGATGCCGTAGAGCGCTTGCCGTGAACGCTTGGCCTCCAAACACACTTTTGCCCACCGATGCGTGCGTTCCATCGCGCTCCTTGTATATGCCTCGTCTGCTATTGGACTCGTGCACTCGTCAAAGGCGAAAATAATATCGGCGCCTAACGCTTCCTGAATCTTAATTGACTCTTTCGGACCGATGAAAATCTCCCGTCCATCAACCGGCGAACGGAAGCGCACACCGTCCTCGGTGATTCTTATCGCCTTCGGCTGGTCGCCCCGCACAATTTTTTCCCCGCGCTTTTCTTTCAAAATTTTCCCCGTTCCGTAATCCCGGCCGAATCCCAAACTGAACACCTGATAACCCGCAGAGTCGGTCATGATCGGCTTCGGCCATTGCATAAACTCATGCAACCCGCCGGATTTCTTCACTACTGCTTCTCCGGGCTTGAGGTGTAAGTGAAACGTGTTTGAAATAAGTAGCTGTGAGTTTGTGCGCACGACTTCGGCAGAAGTCAAAGTTTTCACGACCGCCTGCGTCGCAACCGGCACCAAGGCCGGCGTTTCCACCTCGCCATGCGGCGTTTTTAAGATGCCCAAACGGGCATTGCTTTTGGGGGATTTTTTGAGGATATGGAAAGAAATCATTGAAGTAACACTATAATACAACTTTACCTGCAAAATCACAATGTTGACACTGTTTACAGAATCATGTATGCTGTTTGCAGCACAAATCGCCAAAGCAACGGTGCGTTTGGCGAAGTCCGTAAACTTCTATTGGAGGGCAACCGATGGACAACGCCATCGTGCAGTCAAGCAACGGCGTGAAGATCGTGACCGTTCCGATTTCCGGAACGCGGATTCCAATCGACCTTCTCGCGAAGATCGTGAGCGAATGGCTGACCGAGCTCGGAGCTGACGAGTTTTGCATGATCTCGGAGGTAGCGATCCACTGCAAGGCCACGGATGGTAAGCTCACCATCTCCATCCAGCGCTAGGGACCAACCCACCCGCCACGGCAACGCCTTTTGGAGGAACTGACGCATGCCAACTCCCGAAACGGGAACCGTCGAGCCTGAGGAACCCGCACAGCAGGAAGCATCGCCACTGCCGGCCGAAACGACGGAAATGAACGGTCGGCTGACGAAGGTGGACGGGGACCTCATCTTCTTCTTCGACTGCGACGATCTTCCCACCGCCATGAGGCGCTGCGCAGAGGCGCTGGGGACGTACTTCAAGCACGAAGACAACCGGAGGATCACAGTCCTCTCCTCCGGCAGCAGCTTCAAGTGGCGGAAGTACCTGCATCCGCAAACCAACCAGATCTTCGAAGGGCTCGTCTACCAGGTGCTGATCGAGCTCCGGCCGAAGACCAAGCAGGAACTCACGGAGGAAGGAATCGAGTAGCCCGCAACCGACCCCGCTGTGCATGACGCATGGCGGGGTCAATTCATTTTATTGACGCCCGCCATTCCCTTTGTTACGCTCTGGATAGCAACGCACAAACAACCATTCACGCTACAGGAGGTGACCGATGACCAGACCGATTACCGAAGATGAACTGGACATCGCCAAGATGGAAAAGGAAACCGGCATCCCCGAGTACAAAATCCGCCGAGCGCTGGACCTTCCGCTCTCCCCCGTTGAGCAGCACTTCACGGAGATGCTGAAGAACGCCAAGACGCCCGCCGCGATCACGAGAATCATTCTCATCGTTGAACCGGAAACCACGGTTGGGCGGAGCGCGGTGAGAAAGCTCATCCACAAGTCGCGCGCCCGCAAAGATGTTGTCCGGATCTTCAGGACGGTTCCGAACTACCACTCGGAAATGCACCGCGCCTATGAGAAGCTCGTAGAACTCTCCGGCAACGAAAACCCCGACGGCGAGGACGACAACGAAAATAACGCCGACCCCGACCGCAACTCCGATCCCGCCGCCGCCGACAACAAACGCTGCCTTCGCGAGCTCGTGGAGGTCAGCACCATCGTGCCCATGTTCTCCGTCGCCGAAGAACTCCTCCTCGTGAAGATGGCAAAGTTCTTCCAGGACGAGAATGATCCCAGCAAGGTTGACGTTTCCGGAATGGCCGAGGAAACCAATATCGCCGAGTCATTCATCCGTTCCGCGCTCAAGCTGCCGACACTCGAGGATGAGCAGCGTATCGCGAACCTCATGGCGCTATGCGATACGCGCGATGCTCTACTCAATCTCTCCGGGGCGATTCAATGGCGGAGCATCCTCGGACTGCAGGCCGCGCGCCAATACATTCCGCTCTCCAGCCGCGATGAGCTCATTGCACTGGCAGGAACGCTTCCGGACGACTCCCCGGCGCGATCCGAGGTGTATGTCGCACTCCTTGCGCGCTCAACGACGCTGGAAGAAGTGTGGGAAGTCTATAGCGTGATTGCCGAAAACCGCGCGCTCGACGAAGACAAGGCAATCATCCGGCTCGCCGAGTTCTTCCTGAAGACAGCGACGGACGAGACGAAAACGAATCCCTAACACGAACGACGGACGGTCCCGGGTAGCCATAGGCTACTCGGGGCCGCATCATTTTGTGATCCCATCGGGAAGTTGAACTACTCAGCCCCGCGCTACGGAGGCTGGTTTTTATTTTTGTGGTCCCATCGGGATTCGAACCCGAGTTTTTCCCGTGAGAGGGGAACGTCCTAGACCAGGCTAGACGATAGGACCGTAGAGTAATCGCAAATAACGCGAATCATTCGGCTTAATAATGCGAATTAGCTCTTTGCGGACTCGCGCAAAGCATCAACAACGGTATCAAGCCCAATACCGCGTGACGCCTTTATTAAAACCAAATCTCCGGATTTTAGCAAGTTTTTAATAACAGGAACGGCGTCTTTCGCGACTGAAACGCTGACAATATTTTTCTTTGCTAATCCGGAATGCTCCGCGATGATGCGTGCTTTTTCACCGACGGTCACCAGCACATCAAGCACCTTGCCGGCGTATTCCCCAATACTCGCGTGCGCTTCGTCGGATGCGCCTCCTAACTCCAGCATATCACCGAGGACACCGACCGCGCGTTTTGGTTTTAACGACTTCACCACATCCAGCGCCGCCCTCATGGAAAGTGGCGACGCGTTATACGTATCGTCAATAAGGTTCGCGCCATTCGCGCCGCGAACAATCGCCATGCGGTGCTTCGCGGGTACATAATTTTTTTCAACCGACGACGCCAATTGCGCCAAATTGCCGCCTAACGAAAGCCCCGCCGCAACGCCGAAAGCGGCCGCATACGCGTGTGATTTTCCAAGCACGCCCATAAGGCGCACCGACACACTGTTTCTCCGATATTCAAGTTTAAATGTTACTCCGACGGGACGCCCATCTTCAAGCTCCTGATTAACTACGCTTGTGACGCGCACGTCGGCATTTGCCTTTGTTCCGACCGTCATCACATGGGCGCGCGTACGCTCCTTCATCGCAAGAACGTTTTTATCATCGGCGTTCAGTATCACAACGCCGTTTGCAAGCACAGCTTCCACTAGTCGCGCTTTTTCACGTATCAGGTCTTCCGCGCTTTTAAAAAACTCCAGATGCGCCGGCACCTCGCCCATGGCGGTCACAATACTGACCACCGGTTTTGCAATCTCCAAAAGATATCTCATGTCACCGGGCTTTTGCACGCCGTACTCCAGCACAAGAATTTCGGGGTACGCCGTTTTCTGGACAATATTCCAAAAGCCACGAACAACAACCTTCAGCCAAAAAAACACGCCTTCAATTTTTTTCCAATCGCCCAAAATCGCGAGCGGCGCGCCCAGTTCATTATTAAAATTCCCACGCGAGCGGCGAACATTAGCCGTGTCTTTCAGCGCCGCGTATACCGCTTCCTTGGCCGATGTTTTCCCCACGCTTCCGGTAATAGCAATAACCCGCGGATGATATTTCGCAATTATCGCCTGCGCGAGCCACTTCAGAATACTCTGCAATTGTCTGATTAAAAAATCTTTCACAATATTGTATTCCTTCGACTCCGCTCAGGAAATATTATTTGCTGAGCTTGTCGAAGCATTACCTTAATTCGTTGTTTGTGCGTCCGGCGGTACATCATAGTATTGCAACAAAAACTCCGCGAGCTCCCGAAACGCCGGAACAACCGTCGCGCCCGCGAGCGGCGCGCCTTTCGGCTTATCTAGTTTTATCAGAATAACGAAGCGTGGGTCAAATGCCGGGGCATACCCGGCATACGAATTAATGACGTCGTTCCCATAGCCGCCCTTTTTCAGATCCGCGACTTGCGCTGTTCCGGTTTTTCCCGCGACTTCATATCCGGGGATATCAGCGATTTTCCCCTCCTTTACGGCCGCAACCATCATGCGCGTCGTCGCCTCCGCCGCGGATTCCGACACCACGCGGCGCACCATCTGCGGTGGTTCATCGCCCAATATTCTCGGCTTCATCAGCGTGCCGCCGTTCGCGAGCGCCGAAACAGCTCCGATCATCTCCAGTGGCGTTACGGAAATTCCCTGCCCGAACGATGCCGTCGCGAAATTGATTTCCCTCGCGTTACGCACAAGGTTCCGCAGATTTCCCGCAAGTTCTCCGGGTAGTCCGATGCCGGTCGGATCATTAAAACCAAAATTGACCAAATAATTATAAAAGCGGTCATCGCCGAGCTTCCGCTCCGCGAACGCGGCGCCGGTGTTGATGGAGTGCGTGATGACATCGGTCATCGTTGTTTTGCCATACGCCTTCAAGTCCCAATTCCGGATGGTTTTCCCGTTCAGCGTCAAAAATCCGACATCATAAAACGCGGTGTCCGGCGTGACCTTCCCTGCGTCCAACGCACCCGCCATCGTAAGAATTTTTGTAATGGAACCCGGCTCGTAGAGCGCCTGCGCCGCGGGATTCAAAAAGTTTCCCAGCGGAAACTTCGCGTATGTGTTCGGATCAAACGTGGGATAGTTTGCCAACGCGCGGATATTTCCTGTTTTCGGCTCCTGGACAATGATTGTTCCTCCGGTCGCTTCGTGTTCACTTACCAGCCGTTCAAGCACTTCTTCAACCCGCGCCTCAATGTTGCGGTCAAGCGTCAAATGCAAATCGTGTCCCGCCAGCGGCTTCTCAATTTTGTCACCCTCCACCGCCCCGGGCGAACCGGCGAGCAATGCATTATACTGCGCCTCAATGCCATAGCGCCCGACTTCCCGGTTATCGCTTCCTGAACCGACATAGCCAAGCACCTGCGCCGCCAAACTTCCGAACGGATAATAACGATAATCCTCGCTATCAACGTAGACGCCTTTCACGTTCGCGTCCCGCACGCGCTGCACCTCCTCGGCAGTCGCGCGCTTGACCAAAAGCTCATACGGGTCATTGCTTTTGGAAAGCATCGTTTTTATTTTTTCAATATCCACACCCAACGCGTTGCTTAACAACGCGCTTCCCTCTTCAACGTCTTCAATTTCTTTCGGCGCGACATATATCGTTGGGTATGCCTTATTAATTGCCGCCGGGATGCTGTTGCTGTACTTGTCCGTGAGATAGATGCCGCCCCGCGGCGGCGCGAGATATCCCGCCAGCCGGTGCTGCGCTTCGGCTCGCGCGGCATAATATTTCCCTTTGGCGATTTGGAGATTATACAGATTCGTGATGAGCGCGCCGTACATACCAAACAAAAAAACGATGACGCATACTAATCGCGCGGACGAAATTGATGAGCGGGAAATGGTCATACAAACTAAAAACTGAAATCAAAAAATTAAAAACGACAATCGAAAACTAAAATTTGTTAACCGAAAAATGGAGTCCTTGCGACGCCCAAGTTTATTTTACCATCACAACGACCCGCAGAGCGAACTTACCGCGCCGCGAGCACGGGCGCCTTATCCTCCTCGACGTACTCCGGACGCGTGATGGGCGCGAACCCCAAAGCTTCCGCCGCGCGCCGAAGATTTTTCACGTCCGTTATGGTGTACAACGTATTTTTAAGTTCCGCGTTTTTTGCAAGCAAAGCTTGGTACTCTTGATCTTTTTCGCTGATGTCGTGCGTAATATTGACCGTTTTGTTGTAAAGCATGATGCTCCACGTCGCCACGCCAAGTAACGCCAAAAGACTCATCGCGAATACGATGTTCGTCAAGCGGTTTGTTCGGTTGGGCTGGATGATGGTCATTGGAGTAATCGCGAATAATGCGAATCTTCCGACTTAATAACGCGAATAGAGGATAGAGGCGGGGCGGATGGCGAGCGCATCGCCCGATGCACCACTCTGTTTCACGCCAATAACGGCGGCGCGGAGTTTGGCGGAACGGGAACGCGGATTCGCAAGGATTTCCTCGCGGGCGGGCACAATCACTTTTTTATTGATGAGCGTGAGTGTTCCGGATTTTGCGAGGTCACGCAGCACGTTCTTCGCGATGCGATCTTCTCCAGAATGGAATGTGATGACGGCGACTCTCCCGCCGTCACGCACGATATCCGGCAGATTCCGCAATATCGATTCCAGATTCTCGTATTCGTGGTTCGCGTAGATGCGGAACGCCATAAACGTACGCGTCGCGGCGTGAATGCGCCCATGGGTGTACTGCACCGGCACCGCGCGGAGTACCGCGTCACGGAGGTCAAATGTTGTCTCAATCGGCTGCCGGCGCAAGGTGTTTTTGATTTCTCCGGCGATGCGACCTGCATAACGTTCTTCGCCGTATTTTTTAATGATGCCGGCAAGTTGTTCCTCGGAATGCGTGCGGAGTATTGCCATCACCGGCGTTGCCGCGGCATCAAGCGTCATCAGCAACGGCTCATTCACCTGAAACGAAAATCCCCTGCCGGAGGCCGCCAGCTCGTCCGAAGAAAGGCCAAGGTCCAGCAGTAGGCCGTCAGCGAGCCCAAGATTTTTTTCTTTCAAGATGTCGGGCAGTCGTACAAAGTTGGAGTTGACAGAAACAACATTTGACATTTGACATTTGACATTTGACGCAAAATTTTCAATCGCTTTTTGATCAGCATCAACGGCGAGCAACCGTCCCGTCTTCCCAATTCGTTCACAAATCAATTCGGCGTGTCCGCCGGCGCCCAATGTTCCGTCAATAAAAAACTCGCCCGGTTTTGGATCAAGCGCCGCGAGTACTTCATTTTTAAGAACAGGTTTGTGAATCATTGGTTCTCACGAAGCTAAATTCCTAATTCCCCCAGCTTTTCCGCAATCTCATCGGACGCCAATTCGGTTTTGGTGCGATATTCTTTCCACGCTGTTTCATCCCATACTTCAATGCGATTGTACACGCCCGCCACTACCGCGACTTTTGAAAGTCCCGCGTATGCACGGAGATGTTCGGGAATCAAGACTCTCCCCTGCGCGTCAAATTCCACATCAGTCGCACCCGACATCATGAATCGCGAAAACGCGCGCGCGCCGGATTGCGAAATCGGAAGCGCGGTCACTTTTGCCGCAAGCGTTTCCCACTCCGCGGCATTAAATATGAAAAGACATTTATCAAGCCCGCGCGTGATAATGGCGCCGTTTCCCAGCTTGCCTCGAAACTTTGCCGGCACCGCCATGCGACCCTTCGCGTCAATATTGTGTTGATATTCGCCGATGAACATGGAGTAATCGCTAATAATGCAAATTGATTTCAAAATAATGCGAATCGCACACCCTCGAGTTATGCACCGTTTCGTGAGTTCTCCCCACAGTTATCCACAATTCCCCACTACCCTTTTATACTACCCCACTTTTCTCACTTGTGCCAAATAGTAATCGGGACCATGCAAGCATGGTCCCGACCGCTGATTTCCTACATTTTTTTGACTACCGAGCCGTGTTATCCACAGCTCCCTTTTTGCGACGCCCGTCGCGCCGCATTTACCTTCCCCCACCATCGCCTCCGCCGCAGCCTAGCATCTCTTTTTGTGATCCACATTGCGAGTCCGAACGCGACGCCGGTACCGAGTGCGATGATCATCACCGCCGGCATCGGTTCAATCCGCTTGTCGAGCGTGAGCCATGCGACGCCGACAAACACCGGAATCGCTCTGAACCCGAACGCCCACGCCATCATCAGAGCAAACCCGGTCACAAAGAAGGCGACCGGAAAGGTCACTGCGGCGACTGCGACGACCGAGGTCGCTCCATAGAATCGCGCCTCGTCTTCCTCCATACCGCTCTCGTGACCGGTGGTCACGTCACGCGCCGCCTTCATCGCGCGGTCGTCCGTGCACGCCTGCCACGTCGCCCATGTCGCGCCGACCATGCAGATCGACAAAACAATCAGCGCCTTGACGATGAATTCGCGAAGCTGCTCGCGATCACACTTCTTGTCCAACACGATGAACCTCCTACGATGTTGCGGAGGCAACGCGACGCCACTCACCGCGAGCGGCGCCTAGCTGCTTCCTTGATCACTTTACGCTGGAAAAAGCATAGCAGTTTCTGTTTGAAATGTCAAATATTGCAAGCCGCGTCATTTTGATTTACATTATAGACACTGGGCGCATAGTTTAATGGTAAAACGTTGCATTCACATTGCAAAGACTCTTGGTCCGATTCCAAGTGCGCCCACATATAAAAACAAGCGGATGCCCGCTTGTTTTTATATGTGGGCGAATCGGACGGGAAAGGGGTCGGGGAAACGGGAGTTTCCCCGTGGCGGAAGTATTGAAACCGCTGGGTTTCAAGGAGGTCAGCCGAAGGCGACCGACGTTCGATTCCAGTGCGCCCACAAATAATAAAACCCCCTAGGGGGGTTTTATTATTTTGCGCATCTTGGAATCGGACGGGAACGGGGACTTTACTGCAATTCCACCGTTGCACCAGCGGCTTCCAGCTTCTTCTTCAACTCTTCCGCGTCCTCTTTCTTCAATCCCTCTTTGACCACCTTCGGCGAGGCGTCCACCATGTCCTTCGCTTCTTTTAAGCCAAGACCGGTTACTTCGCGCAACACCTTGATGACCTGAATCTTCTGCTCGCCGCCTGTTTTGAGCATCACCTTCCAGGAGGTCTTCTCTTCGGCTTCGGCCACTGCCGCGCCTGCGCCCGCCGCCGCGACCGGCATCGCCGCCGAAATACCGAACTTCACCTCCATCGCTTTCACGAGCTCCGAGAGCTCCATCGCGTTCAACACTTCAATCTTTGATAAGATTTCGTCGTAATTTGCCATATATTTATGCAGTTGTTTTTTCTAATTGTTCTTTTCGACCGTTGAGCCCAACCATTACTTTTTTGACCGGCATCGTGAGCATCATCGCGATCTGCGCCAGAAGCACTTCGCGCGACGGCAACTTCGCAATCGTAGCGAACTGTGGGGCATCGTAGAACTTTTTCTCGCCCGCATCATACGCGCCCATCACTTTGAAGTCAACTTTCGCCTTCTTCAAAAGATCTTTCGCGAACTTATACACGGTGCCCGCGACATCGTATACCGCTTTTGGCGCGAACACGGTGCCAAGCTGACCCGGAAACTGTTTCAGATCAACCGCAACGCCCACGTCTTTCATCGCGATATTCAAGAGCCGCTTCTTAAACACTTTGTACGTCGCGCCAAATGCCCGCAACGCGGTTTTCAGATTCTTCACGTCGGCGGTTTTAACACCGGTGAAATCCGCGAAAATCAAACTCTTCGCGTTTTTGAGCTCTTTCGCGCCACGTTCAACCTGCTCTTTCTTTTGTATTTTTGTAAGCATGATTTAGCTTCGTTAGCTGCATTAGCTTCGTTAGCTTCATTAGACAAAGAAGCGATAAGCTAAAGCACTAAAAAAAATAGCGACCTTTTGAGTCGCGCAGGGATTCGTCCATCGGCTACACTTTGGCCTACGAACAAATGCCATCCTCGATAGGTCTTGCGCCGCTTTATCGCGACCGCCTATTGTCTGCGGACTGTATAAATAATGTAGCAAAGTTGCACAGCGGTTGTCAAATGATGCGCGAATCGCTATATTGAAGTCAGTTTTGACACAAGGAGAATCGTCATGAAACGCAGTTATACCACGCGAGAGTTGCTCCGTTCTCCGGAGCTCATCCTGCTTCCCGCGCTCGCGAACACGCTCATCCGAGAATCGTGCAGTCGGGACGCAATCGCGATCGCGCAACATCCCGCGCGGTGGATGCGCCGGCGCGTCACCAAGGAAACACGCGACGGGGCGGGAAGAATTCTGCGCGAGACGCCGTTGCTCAGCAACATCGCAGCGCATCTCATCACCGTGGCGAAGCGGTTTGTCACGAACGTTCCGCGGCCGAAGTCAGAATCGTACAAAAAAATCGCGCGCGATGCCAAGCGCTACCTCGCGCTGCGCGTGCAGCAACACGCGTCCGACAATGAGCTTCTGGCAATCACTGTGTTCATTGAGGCGCTCGGCTACGAACGCGTATCGTGCCGCTTGAGGCAAGTCAAGAGCTTCCGGGACATGAAGCCCAAGAATGATGGGGCCTACATGAGTCGCGATTCCCGCTGGTAAATCCCCACACAACGACGCACGGGCCCTTCGTCTCACGACTGAGGGCCTTTCGCATTTTATTCTCTATCCTGTCATTCCGGGCTTGACCCGGAATCCAGTTTGTTCACTCTGGATTCCCGCCTTTCCGCCTGAAGCGGATCCTCCTCCGGAGGACGCGGGAATGACACTAAAATTGCTTCCTCCACTCCTCTATTTTTTTATGATCGCCTTCTACGAGGACTTTCGGGACCTTCCACGGTTTTGCGCCACGCTTCGGGACAAACATTTCCGGACGTGTATAGACCGGATAACTCCCCTTCACTTCTTCCAATGATGCATACTTCCCGAGTACACCGGGGATTTGCCTGGCAACCGCTTCAATAACCACTGCCGCCGGAAGCTCGCCGCCGGAAAGCACAAAATCACCGATGGAAATTTCTTCGTCGGCAACATGTTGCGCCACGCGCTCATCCACGCCCTCATAGCGGCCGCAAATGAAAATCAACTGATCGTACTTCGCCAGCCGCCGCGCGGCAGTCGCGTCAAACGTTTTTCCGCGCGTTGAAAATAAAATCACTCTTGTTTTTTTCTTAGTCCCTGAGCTTGTCGAAGGGCTACCTTTACGTTTCGCAAATTCAACCGCCTTATAAATCGGCGCAACCTGCAATACCATCCCCGGTCCCCCACCGTATGGACTATCATCAACTTTGTTATGGCGCTCGCTCGTGAAATCGCGAAGGTTGTGGCTGACAATTTTAATCAAACGCTTCTCTTGGGCACGCTTCAAAATTGACTCGCTGAAATAGGAGTCAAGGATATGCGGGAAAATTGTGATGATGTCAAATCTTGTCATGTATTAAGTATAGAGTATCAAGAAGTACGTATGGGAAATTGAGTGTGGTCCGATGTCCGGCGGACATCGGACCACATGTCTTCGCTAGCCCGCCACCGCGGCATACTTCGTGTCCCTTGAGACGCCGTAGTCGCGCCTCGGCGCGGGGTTGTCGGAGTCGCGATTCACGAGGCCAATGAAGTTCTTCGCATCGGCAATCCGGCGAAGCGCGCAGGCAACGTAGTTCCGGCCGAGTCCCAACTGGTCGGAAATGAACTGCGCGTCGAACCCACCGGTTTCCATGATGACGTCGAACTCGTGCTTCCGCATGAATTCCAGCACCACGGAGTCGATGTGAATGACGTCGGGATTGTCCGCCGTCTTGAAGCGCAGCACGATGTGGTTTGTCGGATCCTCTGCCATCCGCTTCAACGAATCAGCCACAGCGACGGTGGTCCAGCCAATCTGGCTACATATCCACGCGGCATCAAACGGCACCACGCCACCACTCACCACCACCTCACCGGAACGAAACTTGTGTTCATTCGCCGCAAGGAGCTCCGCCAGCTTGTCTTCCAGGTAAATGTAGGCCTTGCCGCTCATGCGCAACCCTCCGAAAAGACAACTGATTGCTTCTCTAACGCTGGGACTATAATAGCACGCCTCAAAAAGCAGTGCAAGCTTGTGCTTGAGCGATAATCATGTTCAGTTATTCCAACATTCTTGAGAATGTTGGAATGATTATTGGTGATTTTATACGACGAAATTCTTCACAAATGTCGCGCGATGGATTTCGGATGGGCCGTACTTTTTTATCGCGGCGATGTGGCGCTTGGTGCCATATCCTTTGTGTATTGCGAGCCCATATTGCGGGTAACGGACGTCTAACGTATGCATAAACTTGTCGCGCGCGACTTTCGCGACAATAGAGGCGAGTTTGATGGCGGTGAATTTTTCGTCGCCTTTGACGATGGTAGAAGCGGAAAGACGCGGATAGCTACGCGGATTTACACGGAGATACAGACCGCCGTCAAGGAGAACTTTGATGTTACGCCCTGAGTTTATCGAAGGACTACCATTATGTACGCCTTCGACCCTCCGACGCCAAGGCTTTGGCGGGCAGGCAAGCTCAGGCAATAATCTATAGCAAGCGCGAGTTGCCGCAAGATTCGCGGCTTGGGAAATGTTCATGCGCTCAATCCCCCGCGGATATACGCGGGCAACCATAAAATGGATGTCCGGCTGCGTTTTCACCCACGCCGCCCAGCACTCGCGTTGAGATGCGGAAAGCTGCTTGGAGTCGCGGAGTTTCGGTAACCCTTCGACAAGCTCAGGGAATATCCGAAAACCGTGCGGCATCGCCAGCGCGCAAACCATCACAGGACCGGCAAGGGAACCCCGGCCGACTTCGTCTATTCCGATAATCCATCGCATACTTCATACTCTATACTTCCCGTATGTTATACTCAAATTAGTGCTAAATAGGTTTCGCTATCGTGGCGTTTTTAGCGTTAAAGGAGGTGAATCAATCGCACTGCCGCGATAACTGCCACGCAAATGTTTTGCGCGGTAACCCGTTTTTTCCAATTTCCGTTCAGAGGAAAGGATACTCCGATGAGTACCCGCACCAGTCTTGTGCTTGCGGGACTGGCGGTTGTTCTTATGACGCTTGGCGTCAAGGACTATCGTCAGAATCGCAAGTACGAGGAACTCCAGAACCAGATGGCGGCGCAAAATGCCGCGACCAAGAAGTTGGAAGGGCTTCAGGCGAAGTACGACGATGAGATCCGAGCGCTCTACAACGCGCAGCTCCAGCACATCAAGATGCTCGCGCGGATGACTGACGAAGCACTCAATGCGCTCGGTCAGGCTGCCGAGATGCGGCTCCGTGAGGTCACGGGCGTGTGGGAGCAGCGACTCGACGATCTGAAGGCCGCATCCGACGCCCAGCACGCCGCGGATGTCGCGCGCATCGCCGCGATGGAACGGGCGCTGATGGCTGCCGGAAGCGGAGCGCCGGATGGCTCCGATCTCGCGACGATCTGGAAGGAAAACAACGCCGTCGTGAAGATCTACGTGTACTCCAGCTTTGAGTTTGACCGCCTCACGGGCATCTCCGTTGACGAGAACGGCAATCTCAAGTTCAACACGAAGAAGTTCAGGTTCGAAGGAGTCATCGGCCACCTCTCCGGGTTCGTGGAAGAGCAGAAGAAGAACGTGGACGGCTCGGACGAGGAGTACCAATACCTCTGGTCGGCGAGCCACATCAAGGACCGCGACAACAGCCAGCCCATCAAGGAGCTCTGGTGCGCGTTCCGCGATGACCTGAATCTGCAACCGGAGAAGGTGGAGATCGTCGGCTACGACTGGCGCTACGATCTCTCGCTGCTCCGATTCCGCAAGGGATTCAAGTTCCCCGGAAAGGCGTTCCGGCTGGGCAACATGGCCGACGTGCAACCGGGTGACAAGGTGGTGGCAATGGGAAGCCCGCTGGACGCGCAGTTCGCCATCACCGAAGGTGAGGTGATGGACGTGGACTATCTCGGCATTGAGCAGGGGCTCACCCAGCCGCGCATCCTCGTGCACTCGGCGCAGATCACCTTCGGGAACTCCGGCGGTCCGCTCATCCTGAAGCGTACGGGCGAAGTCGTCGGCGTGAACGTCGCGCTGATGAACAAGCCCGGTGGGTACTTCATGTCTACCTCGGTCAGCGACATGAAGGACATGTACCCGCGACTCAAGAATGCGCGCGGTTTCGAGGTGCTGCACTCGCAGCTGGAACACGCGGCGTTCGTGAACAGTTGGCGCTTCAACCCTCCCGACTGGGCAGGTATCGGCATGAAGACCGTCGTGGAACGCTGCGTTGTCACGACCGAGGTCATGAAGGACTCGGTGGCAGACAAGGCGGGTCTCGTGGCAGGCGACATCGTTCTCTCGTGGAACGGCGTCGTACCGAAAGACGACGCCCATCTCTGGCGGATGATCACGAACGTCGTACCCTCCGCCGTGGGTACCATGATGGTGAAGCGTGGGGACGAAATGAAGGAACTGAAGATCGCGCTCGGCATCTTCAAGGGCAGCGTCTTCACCCACGAACGGTACAAGCTGGAAGAGGTACCGGAAAAGAAGTAGTGAACGTATCTGGCTACGCCAGACTTACGCGACGCGCCGCAGGCACTCAGTGCTTGCGGCGTGTTTCGTTACCTGTGCCAAAATTCGAACACCCCCTTTGCCGAAACAAAGGGGGTGTCGCAGTCATGTTACTTCTTCTTTTCCTTTTCCTTCCGCTTGCGCCGCTCATCCTCGAGCATAGCCTTGAGGTCACTGACGGGCGCAGCGACACTCATGCCGGAATGGTGTTTGTGATCGTCGGGATAACAAGAGATGTTCACCCCGATAACCAATCCGGTCTTGTCGAGTACCGGACCTCCGGACATGCCTGGCGCCGTCAAAGCGCTATGCAAAAAGCGGTTTGCTCCGCCCTCCTCTTTGCCGCGGAAGCTAAACTCTCCCTCCGTACGCATGAACAAATGGGAATGCGGCGCGCCCATCGCGACAACATCGTCTCCCTTTTCAAGCTCTTTCTCGTCGCCAAGGTTCAAGACGCTTCCCTGGTATTCGTAGTCCGGATCCTCAAAGTCCAGCACCACGATATCCGCATTCGCGTTGTAGCACGACGCGACGAGCGGCACGATCTCGTGCATGTTCCAGAGGTAGACCGCGAACAGCGTTCCGTTCCACTCCCGGAGTTCCGCGACGACATGCCACGCGGTGCAGATGCGCACGGGTGCCTTCCGATGCTCACGGAACGCGAACGCGGTGCCGCCCTGCACCATGAACCTTCGCGCGCGGTGCTCCTTCATCCCTTCATCCACACCGGCCACGTGCATGTACATGAGCGCCTTATTCGCCGTCGACTCGTACGCCTCGTTGTCGCAGACGCTGCAGTCGTACGTTTTCTTTTCCTTCGGATCGTCGCGGCCTTCCACGCGGGAAGAGCTCACGATCATCACGGCAAACATCAGCGCCGCACAGAGGTATCCGGCAAACCTACGCATGGCTCACTCCTTACATAGAGCCCTTTCAATCTTATTTCACCATACACCCGACAATAAAATACGCAATAGCCCCACGCGGTATGGTGTATCATGGCAAGTTTTTGTATGCTGAAGTCGTATGCGCTTCACCCACCTCCACACTCACTCGCACTATTCCCTGCTGGACGGCTTGGCGAAAATTGACGCGCTTGTCGCGCGCGCGAAGGAACTTGGCATGGATGCAATCGCCTTGACCGACCACGGCAACCTCTATGGCGCGGTGGAGTTTTATAAAAAAGCAACCGCCGCGGGCGTGAAGCCGATTTTAGGAGTTGAGGCATACATCGCCCCAAAGGACCATAAAGATAAAGACCCGCAGGCGAGCGAACGCTACCACCACCTCATCCTCCTTGTTGAGAACGAAACTGGCTGGAAAAATCTGTTGAAACTCACAACAATCGCCCACCTGGACGGCTTCTATTATAAGCCGCGGATGGACAAGGCCCTGCTTCGCGCGCATCACGAGGGGCTCATCGCACTCTCGGCATGCCTCGCAGGAGAAGTCGCGCGCAACTTAATGGCCGACCGTTATGAAGAAGCGAAACGCGTGGCGTTAGAATATCAAGACATTTTTGGCGCCGGAAATTTCTTTTTGGAAATCGGCCATCACCCCGGAATCAAGGAAACCATCAAGCCTATGACGGAACTGCGTCGGCTCTCCAAAGAAACCGGCATCCCGCTTGTGGCGACGCAAGACATCCACTACCTCAAAAAAGAGGATGCAGAAACACACGACATTCTGCTCGCGGTACAAACAGGAAACAAGTTGGATGACAGCGACCGCTTGTCCCTTAAAGACGACGACTTTTCCATGCGTAGCCCCGACGACATGGCAGCGCTTTTTGCCGATGTTCCGGAGGCAATCACAAATACCGCCGCGATCGCCGATCGCTGCAACATCAAACTCCAACTCAACACCATCCGTCTTCCAAAATTTCCGGTTCCCGAGGGAGGAGACGCAAAAGCGTATCTCCGCAAACTGTTAGATGAACGTATCGCCTCGCGCTATTCCCCTGTCACGCCCGCGGTCGCCGACCGCATGCAGTTTGAACTTTCGGTCATTGAGAAGATGGGCTTTCCTGATTACTTTTTGATCGTTCAGGACTTCATCAACTGGGCAAAAGAACGCGGCATTGTTGTTGGCCCGGGCCGCGGCTCGGCAGCCGGAAGTATTGTTTCCTACATTCTCGGAATCACCGACGTTGACCCCATCACCTACGACTTGCTTTTTGAACGCTTTTTAAACCCCGAACGTATCCAGATGCCGGACATTGACGTGGACATCACGGACCGCCGCCGCGACGAAGTGTTTGGCTATTTGCAGGAAAAATACGGCATGGATCACGTGGCGCACATCATCACCTTCGGGACGATGGCGGCGCGCGCCGCGGTGCGGGACGTGGGCCGCGCCTTGGGCATCAGCTATACCTTCTGCGACCAACTCGCAAAGCTTATCCCGATGAGTGAGAATCTGACGGACTCCATGAAAAACGTTACGGAGCTGAAAGAATTTTACGACAAGAACCCGGACGCAAAACGCATCATTGACGCGGCAAAACAAATGGAGGGCGTGGCGCGGCACGCATCGGTGCACGCGTGCGGCACCGTAATTTCGGAGGCGCCACTCACTGATTATCTTCCGCTCCAGCGAGCGCCACAGGATGACAGCGTTATTTTGACGCAATTCGAAATGCACAGCGTTGAAGACCTGGGACTCCTCAAAATGGATTTACTGGGTTTGAAAAACCTCACCATTATCGAGGACGCGGTGCGACTCATGAATGCAGCGCGGCCCGAAGGGGCGCCGCTGTTTGACATCCACGACATACCGCTCACCGATGCCGCAACATTTGCAGTGCTGAAGTCCGGCGAAACCACCGGCATTTTCCAGCTAGAGTCATCCGGCATGCGGCGATACTTGAAAGAACTGAAACCCACGAGCATTGAAGACATCACCGCCATGGTTGCCTTGTACCGCCCGGGTCCGATGGAACTTATCCCGTCGTACATTTTGAGGAAACATGGCAAAGAAGTCATCACCTACCTCCATCCCCAGCTGGAGCCGATTTTGAAAAACACGTACGGCGTCGGCATTTATCAGGAACAAATGATGCGCATCGCACGCGACCTTGCCGGATATTCGCTCGCGGAAGCGGACACCCTGCGTAAAGCCATCGGTAAAAAAATCAAGAAACTTTTGGATGAGCAGCAGACCAAGCTCATCGGCGGCATGATCAAACGCGGCATACCCGAGGCAACCGCGAACGCCATCTGGGAATTGTTCCCGCCGTTCGCTAGATACGGTTTTAATCGTTGCTTAACGGGCGATACGCGCATCACCGATCCTCAAAGCGGAGCGCGCACGACGCTCGCGGAGATTTATCACTCACGTTGCCGTCCAAATGTTTTCACACTCAACAAACACCTGAACATAGAAGAGCGCGTCGCGCCCATCGTCTTCCACAACGGCAAGAAAAAAGTGTGGGAGGTCATGACGAGAAGCGGGCGGCGCATCAAGGCCACGATGAATCATCCGTTACTCACGCCTTCGGGATGGACCATGCTTGAGCAAATCTCAAAGGGCGAAAAAATAGCCGTGCCCCGCCGCATACCGGAACCGACCAAACCTTTGCCGTTTGAACGCCACAAACTCGCCGTTTTAGGCTATCTCCTCGCTGAAGGCAATCTCTGCCATCCGCACGGCGTGTACTTTTATTCAACGCGAGAAGAGGAAATCAACGACTATCTTCGCCATCTTCACGCCTTTCATAATACCGTCGGCGTATTAAACCGTAGCAAGTCCGCAATCTCCGTCTATTCAAAACGAAAAAATCTCAAGGCGCCTTCCGAGGCCGTATCGTGGATTGAATCGCTTGGACTGAAATATAAAAAGGCGACGCAAAAGTTTTTCCCCGAATTTGTATTTCACCTTTCAAACGACGACCTCGCGGTGCTCATCGCTAAAATGTTTCAAGGGGACGGCTGCATCAACACCAAGCGCGACCCGCAAATCTTTTACGCAACCTCATCGCCGTTTATTGCCCGCGACCTGCAGCACCTTCTTCTCCGATTCGGGATATTATCAACGATCCACGCGAAACGATTCAAGTATCGCGGCGGGATTAAACCCGGCTACACCGTAACCCTCTCGCGCTATGACAACATCCAAAAATTCATCTCTGCGTTCGGAAACCATTTAGTCGGCGAAAAACAGCATACGCTTCGTTCTATCTCAGCGACGCACCCAATTATCAACGGCTCACTTACGCCAATGGCGGCGCGGGGAAGCTACGACACCATTCCCGTTTCACTCGTTGACCAAGTAATCAAGTCCGCGATTCGCGCGCGCGACTTCACAATCGTCGGTTTCGCAAAAACCAACGGCTTCGCCGAGCGGCTTTTTTATGACGACGCGAGGAAAATCGGATATTTAAGAGAAACCGTTGCATCGCTCGGATCGCTTTTGGAAGATGGGCGCCTCATCGCGCACGCGGGCTCCGATATATACTGGGACGAAATAGCGGATATCGTCTATGCAGGAGTTGAAGACACTTTTGACCTTACCGTCCCAAAGACTCACAACTTTATTGCCAACGATATGTTTGTGCACAATTCGCACGCCGTGTGCTACGCCATGGTGGGATACCAAACTGCGTATCTCCGCGCGCACTACCCTGTTGAGTTCTTCACGAGCTTGCTGAACTCCGACTCCGGCGATATTGAACGGATGGCATTTTTGATCGCGGAGTCCAAACATGCCGGGCATGAGATTCTTCCGCCCGACATCAACAAAAGCTCGGCGACATTTACCCCCGATGGTCAGCACATCCGCTTCGGACTCGCGGCAATTAAAAACGTGGGGACGCATATCGTGGACGCCATCATTGAAGAACGCAACATGAAGGGCGACTTCAAAACGCTCGCCGACCTCTTGCAACGCGTCCAGCACAAAGACCTCAACAAAAAATCGCTGGAAAGTTTGGTGAAGTGCGGAGCGGTAGACGCGTTCGGAATTGAGCGGAACACTATCCTCGGCAACATTGAAGAGAT
The DNA here is from genome assembly GCA_030649055.1 of bacterium. Classification (NCBI taxonomy): domain Bacteria; species bacterium. The sequence continues at coordinate 34,578 of JAUSGH010000013.1, forward strand.
TGTGAAATTCGCCGGCGCCATCAAACGCTACGGCAAGGAAAGCGGCAACGGGCTCTTTACACAAACCGTCTCCTCTTCTGCACTTCGCATCAAGGCGTTTCCTCCGGCAGAGATGAAAGACAAACTGCTTTGGGAAAAGGAACTGCTCGGACTGTATGTGTCTGAACATCCGATGAACATCCATAAGGAAAAACTTGCCGGTTTTAAGGCAAAGCCAGTCGGCGCAGCGCTCAAGGAGCAATCCGAACAATTATATTTCCCGATGGGGGGTGTGGTGACACGCATACAAAAAATCGTGACGAAGAAAGGCGCGCCGATGCTCTTCGCGACGATTGAAGATTTGACCGACGCGATTGAAGTGATTGTGTTTCCCGAGGCCTTCGGCCGCACCATGAACATCTGGAAAGAAAACAACGCGGTGCTTTTGATGGGGAGGATGAATTGGAAGAATGGTGAAGCGAAGTTTGTGTGCGAGCAGGCACAGGAGTTGTAGCTATTCGGTTGTCATCCTGAGGCAGCAGCCGAAGGATCTCTAGCCCGATTGTGGCACACTCCATGTCTTGCTTCACGGTGCCTGCTCGCTGAAGGTGGAGGGTGATGACAAGGTAGCGCTTACAGCGCCGGAGCTTAAATTCGAAAAGCTCCTCCACGGAATCCGTGAAGGAGCTCGATGCGATGTTTGCGCCACGTTAGACCCTCTCATAGCCAGTACAGGAACTGCAGGTGGTCAAACAGTTCGCGGCGCATGACGTACGCAATCACGGAGATGATGCCGCTCATACAGAGCAGCACCCACACGCCCAGTCGCAAGCCCGCGGCATGATACTCCGTCATCCACGCGTTTCCGACCGCCTTCGCCTCGCAATACTGATCCACGGTGCGCAGAAACCCCAGCGCAACGTAGATGAAGAGCGGCACGTAAAGCCAAAGCACTTGCATTGTTCTTTCCTCCAACGGAACACTGTACTACATTATACACCATCAGAAATGATTTGTCCAGTTTTTAAAATTGACGCAAGGACCATTATACTCTAGTATTTTCAGCAGTGGTTCGTTTTGGAGATAGAACATGAGCACAGCCAAGAAGCCGGCGAATGTGCCGAGGTGCTACCTCATCGGCAAATTCGGACTCATCCAGGCCTTCGTGCGCCTCGGTTGGCCCAAACAGACCGTCGTCGTGATTGACTACGCCGGCGTCACGACGGATTTGGACTTGGAACTCCGTGGGCGACTCCACGATCGGGACCACATCGGCGTCTCCTTCGGCGAACGCAATCGCCGCTACTGCAACCACGCCGGAGACATCGCAGTCGTGAAACTCTGCGGTGAACGTGCCGCCAAGGACTTCATCAAGAAGCTCAATCCCTACTGCCCCGTCTATATCTTCAGACACGGAAAGTGCGTCTACCACCAGGACCCGAAGGCCGGCATACACGAATCGGGCATGCGGGCGCACGACTAGCGCATCCCTGCACGCAACAGGACCCGCGGGCGGTAGCCAAAGGCTACTGCCCGCGGGTTTTGCATTTCACCTCTTTTTCTCATACAATAAGGAAATATGGAAAAAACTTCCGACCCGAAGGACGAGCAGCTCCATAAGGTTCGTCATTCACTCGCCCACCTCATGGCGGCGGCGGTGATGAAAAAGTTTCCGGGCACAGCACTCGGCATCGGCCCCACGATTGAGGACGGATTCTATTATGACTTCAAGCTTCCATCCGCAATTACGCCGGATGACCTGAAAGGACTAGAGGAAGACATGCGCAAACTCATCGCGCAAAAACTGCCGTTCACAAGTTTTACAAGAACACCGACCGAAGCGATTGAACTTCTCAAAGACCAGCCGTTTAAGTTGGAGCTCGTGGAGGAGCTCAAAAAAACCAACGAACCGATTTCGTTTTACACGACCGGAGATGTGTTTACGGATCTTTGTGCCGGTCCGCATGTCACAAACACCTCGGAAATTGATCCGTCCGGATTTACCCTCTCGCACATCGCGGGTGCCTATTGGCGTGGTAGCGAAAAAAATCCGCAGCTCACGCGCATTTATGGCGTTGCGTTTCCGGATAAGGCGCAATTGGATACGCACCTCGCAATGTTAGAAGAAGCAAAAAAGCGCGACCATCGCAAGCTCGGCGCGGCACTAAAACTGTTTGCCTTCTCGGATTACGTCGGCCCCGGACTTCCGCTGTGGCTTCCGAACGGCACCATCATCGTTGAAGAATTAGAGCGGCTTGCGAAGGACACCGAGCGCGCGGCCGGCTACAAACAAGTGCGCACACCGCACATCGCGAAAGAGACAATGTATAAAACATCGGGGCACCTCCCCTATTATGCGGAGACCATGTTCCCGCCGATGCAACTCAAAGAGGAAAACGACGAGACGACGACGTATTACCTCAAGGCGATGAACTGCCCGCATCATCACCAGATTTATGCCGCGGAACCGCGGAGCTACCGCGACCTTCCGTTACGCCTCGCCGAATACGGCACCGTGTATCGCTACGAAAAATCCGGCGAACTTTTCGGATTGATGCGCGTGCGAATGCTCTCCATGAACGACGCGCACATTTACTGTACAGAAGACCAATTTGAAAGCGAATTCCGCGCGGTGAACGACCTCTACCTCAATTACTTCAAACTCTTCGGTCTCACAAAATATGTGATGCGATTTTCAACGCACGCGGCAAGCGGGCTCGGCAAAAAATACGTGAACGAGCCGGAGCTGTGGAAGAAGACGGAGGACATGGTGCGCGAGGTGTTGGATAAGAGCGGCATCAATTACGTTGAGGTGGCGGACGAAGCCGCGTTTTACGGACCGAAAATTGACGTGCAGGTATGGAGTTCCATCGGCCGGGAGTTTACCATCGCCACCAACCAAGTGGACTTCGCGGTTCCGGGGCGCTTTGGCCTTACCTACACCGATACCGATGGCAAACCACAAACGCCACTCGTCATCCACCGGGCACCCCTCGGCACGCATGAGCGATTCATCGGATTTTTGATTGAACACTATGCCGGCAACTTCCCGCTATGGCTGTCACCCGTCCAAGCACGGGTCATCGCGGTATCGGATAAGTTCCAGGAGTATGGGAAAGAGGTTCGGGAAGCCCTTGCTGCTGCCGGCATCCGCGTAGAACTTGTTGACTGCACCGAGCGGCTCGGCAAACGCATCCGCGAAGCGGAAGTGGAACATATCCCCTACATTCTGGTTATCGGAGGAAAAGAAGTTGAGGCGCGCAGCGTGAGCGTACGGCACAGCGTCAAAGGCGACTTGGGAGCGTTGCCGCTTGCTGAACTTGTTGTGAAATTGAAAGGTGAGATTCAGACACGGGCATAGTTTCCTGTTGCATAAAAATGAAAGGGTCCCGATGCGATGCACCGGGACCCTTGCGCGAGTTGCGAAGCCGGGGGTAGACCTGCTTCGCAACAGTAATCGGGTACACCCCGACTACGAACCGAAGACGTGCGGGAGAGACTCGGCACAGAGAAACACGAGGAGTTTCAGCCCCACGCACGTGAGGGCGAGCGCGATCATCGCGCCCGTAAGCCCCACATCCGGCTCATCCTCCTCCATCACCCTCACCTTGTCCGAAGGAGAGGAGGATGGCTTCGGGAAACGAAGAAAGTTCGGAAGCCGCCGAAAGTTCGCTACCATCACTCACCTCTTTCCTTGATTCGTGACTTAATACAGTATAGCGCATCCGCGCCAAAAAGTCAATAGCCCTCGGATGCACGTCGGAGGGCTATTCCCCTACGTTTTTTGACGCATCATCCTGCGCCTTCTTGCGCCGGATTTCTTCCTCCTGTTGCTCGTAGCGCAAAGCGGTGACGCAGGCGACATCAACGAATTCCATGATTTTCGCCGCGACCTTTTCCACAAAGCGCTGATAGCGTGGGTTTGCCTTGAGCGGCTCCCGCTCCGTCTTCACGATGCGCCGGGCTTCCTCCTCCTTGTCCGCGAGTATCTTCCAAAGCTCTTTCGGAAGTCGCCGGCTGACATGCCCACGACACCACTGATAGCTCCGGAGTTCCGCGGCAAGCTCACGGTAGTACCGATTAGCCATGAGCCGCCTGCGCTCCGTGGCCGCCATCGCGTGGATCTCCGCGTCCGTACGCACGAGCGCGATATGGATACCGTCGGGAATGCAGCGCCCGAACCGATCTTTGATGTCCGGCTCCTTCTGCTCCAGCTTCCACTTCACAAGGTCGTCTTCCAACGCGTTACTGAAGAGCAGAATGTAACGCACTGAACCGTACCGCCGCAGATGCTTGGAGAGCGTCCGGAACGGCTTCTTGCGCTCGGAGTATTTCACTTGCACCTTCATGGAAAGACCGTTGCGCAGCCCGATGATGAAATCAATTCCCGTTAAGAAATCGACTCCCTGCCCATCTGCCCCGCGAATAAAGCCGGGAATCTTTCCTCGCGCCTTAAGGAGCTCCACCGCGTCATTTGTCACCTCCTCCACCCAATGACCAAGATTATTCTCTTCCGACACGCTTTGCCCTCCAAATCAAGAGCAACCATTTGCTTCTTTTATTATACCATCTCAAACTTCCGCTGGTCGGGATGAAACTCAAGTTCAACATCGGAAACAATAATTCGTGGCCTGAATTCCTTCGGAATCGCGCGCATGCTACGCTCAATTTTTTTCATCTGCAAAAAACGCAACATTCGTTCCATTGCGTTGCCCATCTTGCCCGAAAGCATCGCGGAAAGCATGCGACCGACAATGTTTGCCCGATCCCCGATATGCCGCGCGTCTTCCGCGTATTGTGTTTCATCCCCCATCCAACCCGCGTTCGCCGCCCAAAACGCATTGACCGCTTCGGGTCTCCCAAACACAGGCACAAGCGAGGAGTACATTGCCCGCCACGCATCGCTGTATGGCGGCTTTAAACAATACGCGCTTCGGGTGACAAAATGATTCAGACACACTTTATCCGCCGCCGTTTCGTGGCGGTCAAGGCGCGATCTGCGCCAGCCAAAAATCCCGAACACCAATGCGGCAAAAAACCGCGCGGTGAAGATCCGTCCTTCACGGCTTCCTATCAGCACATCAAAATCCGACGTTTGGTTAACATTCCCCGTCGCCATGGAACCGGAGGCAAGCGCAAACTCCACAAACGGAATATAGCGCACGAGCCACGCGCGGCGCAAAAACTTCTTCCACTTTATATCGTAAAGCACTTGCTGCTGACGTTTTGCTCCGAGGGCGGCTTCCATAACTATTCCTCGCTATCCGGTCCCTCGATAAGTTCCGGCTTAACCCCTACCGCTTCTCCGGTAATCTTCAACACATCTTTATCAATCTTTCCGAATTCTTTATACGCGTGGTTATACATGGAAACCGTCGTTCCGAGATTTTTCCCCACCTTCTGCATATATTCATCAAACGTCAGGAGATGACGTCCCAAGTTTTCCACTTGCTTGGTAATTTCTTTTGCCTGTTCCGATATTTTTTGATTGCGCAAACCCTGCAGCACGGTCTGGAGATACGCGAGGAATGACGTCGGCGAAACAATAATGACGTGCTTTGTTCCCGCGTAGTTAATCAGATTCCGTGTTTCTTCGGCAACGGCGCCGATTTTGTTAATGAGCAAGTCGTAATAAATCGCCTCTGACGGAATAAACATAAACGCAAAATCCATTGTGTTCTCCTGCGGCTTCACATATTTTGACGTTTCATCAATGCGGACCTTCAAGTCCGCGACCAGCGCTGCTTCGTAGCGCTTTTTTTCTACCGGATCGCGCGCTTCCAAGATGCGGTTGTAGTTTTCCAGGCTAAACTTTGAGTCAATGGGGATGACGCGCTTATCCACAAACACGGCGGCGTCCACAATGACGCCGTCCGTAAACGCGTACTGCATCTGATACGAACCCGGCGGCAACACATTCTTCAATACCGTCTCCAAATAATATTCGCCCAAAATGCCACGCTGTTTCGGGTTTTTCAAAATATCCTGCAGGTTTTTCAACTGATCGGCAAAACTCACGACCTGCTTGTTTGTTTCGTCCAGACGCGTCAGTTTTTCCGTTACGTCACGGATGATGCCGGCGCTCTGACTAAACTGATGCTGCATCGCGCGCGCGGATTCGCCGAGCTTCACATCCAGCGTCTGCGCGATCTGGCTAATCTGCTGCTGCAGCATCAGCATGGACTGCGTATCGTCTTTTGGCTTAAGTGCCTCAAGCGTTTTCCGCAAAGCAAAATACAGCGCCGCGAAACCAGCAATAACAACCGCAAGAACAATGGCGAGCGTCGTGATGTTCATATCTCCAGTATACGAGATTTTCCGATTTGGTGTAAACTAAGATTCATGAGACTTCTCGCTGACATCATGCGTCTTGCAGCGGCGATTACCGCCCTCTATACGTTTTATATCGGCCACACCGGAGACGCGCTTATCGTCCTCGCGATTACCCTTGGCACGCTTGGCTTTAAGCTGCGCCGCCATATTTTAATTGAAGAGTCGCGCGAAGCGGACCGGTGGGAGTTCGCGCTTACGCTTCTTTTTACCACTAACATTATATTTGTCGCGCTCGAACTTTTTTATCAGCCCTCGCTTGCTTTCTTTGATACGTTGATGCATTTTGCCGGAGGCGCGGCCGTCGGATGGTGGGCACTCCTCGCGCTCACCAACAACCGCACCCTCGCGCTTGACCCCGCGCGAGCGCTCCTTTTTATTATCGGCGCCGCGGCATTGCTGGGCATTGGCTGGGAACTTTTTGAATGGGCGCTGGATAACACCGTGGGCGTTTGGTACACGGCCCAAAAAGCGCAACCAAGTTTAAATGACTCCATGGCAGACTTGGCACTGGATGTCCTCGGCGGCTTTATTGTCGGAGCGTTATTGCTCCGCTTCCGAAAAAAACTACTAAGCTAGAACTTACGCATTTCGCGCTTTTTTGTCATTCCCGCGGAGGCGGGAATCCAGTAATAAGCCGTTTTTAATGCTCTGGATTCCCGTTTTCACGGGAATGACGCTAATTGCGTAGGTCCCATAAGCGTATCTACGATTCGTCCGGTGCAAGGACTACAAGCGCAAGCGCGGCAAGGCCAAGCGAAAAATCGCGGAACACCACGTCCATAAACCGCAGATTAAACACCGTCACCGAAAAGAGGAACAGCGCCGCAAACCCCGCGGCCCAACGCAGGTTACGGCCGGAGAGCAGCCACAATCCCAATCCGATCTGCGCGATTGATGCGCCATCCAAAAGCAGCGTCGGAGAGACGGGGCTCAACGCCACCACAAATCGCGGAATCCAATCTACCCACGCCTCCGGCACGCGGATACTCTGTATCGCCGCGTAAAAAAATACAAATGCCAGCGCGACACGCAACAACCATCTCGCTTGAGTGATCTTTGACATTATATTCAACATATCCCCGCCTTCCGCGTGAGTCAATTACCGGTCTGGACAGGATCCGTGTAAAAGTTTTATACTGAGCGCAGTAATAGGCGGATCATGCCGCCCCTTGTTCCTAACCTCAACACGAAGGAGATTGCATCATGTTGCACCGATTTGCTCTTGTGCTATTGGGGCTTTCTACGACATATGTGTTCGCGGAAGGCGGACCGACGCCGGAGGCGCTCGGCAAGGCATTCGACGCGCAGGTGGCGCGGCTCACGGAACGCGGCTATCCGAAGATGTTCGGGGAGTCAAAGATCTTTGACGAGACGATGGCAAAACTCCGGGCGGAGGCGGTGCAGTATGTGCCGGCAAAACCGGAATACACATTCCTCATCGTCATCCCCGAGAACGACGCTCCGCTTGCATGGCAAGTACGCCAAATTATCACGCCATCGGGCGAGGCGTGCAACATTCCGCTGGAGTTCGCATTCCGCGAGAATGTAGAAATGAAAAACAACGGAACATTCACGACGCCACGTGAGCCGTATCTCTGCTATGACATTGATGCGGGCGATGCCACCGCGAACCAATGGATTTGCGACGTTGCCGTCGGACTCGCTACGGCGCATCGCAGAGGACTCACACTCCTCGAGTGCGTGTCGTTCCTTGTCCAGCATCCCGAACTCCTCTCAAAAACGAAGGTTGCCGCGTTCGGCACCATGATCGACGACCCCAAGCGCGGCACTATGTGCGCGTATTGGAACTTGGAAAATGCTCGTCCGTACCACCCGTATGTGAGCATGACGGATTGGACACTACTCAACAATCCCAGAAGCGGCGATTGGTACAGGCACATCCAGTTCCCTACATGCCGGGAGTAGAACCATGCATTACAACATGCGATGCGCGTTTATGCTCTTCATCGCGATGATAGGCGTAAACGCCGACGAAAGACCCAGTGGCCGTATGTGGGAGGCCGAGGATCTTAAAACGCGCTATATCGCGCAAGTTGCGCGACTGCGCGCGTTGGGATACCCCGCAATGTTCGGCGGCGACTCCCTCTTCGAAGAGCGGTTCAAGGCGGATCGGCAACCATGGAGTCCCTACAAATCCGTCTACGAGGAACTCTTCAAAACAACGCCGGTGTGGGTAGACGACGGGAACATTCCGATGCTCATCGTCGTTCCGCGGAACTGCGCGCCGCTCCGCTGGCAAGCGACACGCGTGATGATTGACGGCGTGAAATCGGATGCGCCGCAATTTGAACTCTCCCGCGTCCAAGACATCGCCGATAGCCCAGCGCTGCAACGTCCGTACATCCTCTTCAACGTGAATCCGGGAGCGGATACATACACCACATCGGTGCATGGCGCGGAAAATGACTTGAAAAACATGCATCGGCGCGGACTCACCTTCGCCGAAGGTATCGCGCTTCTCGCCCAGTACCCCGATGTCATGAAATGCAATCGTGGCATAAACGAGGACTACCGCGAACGTTTCGCTTTCGGTCGCGTCGTCTTCCTCGGGGCGAGCTACGGCGGTGCGTGTCCCTGTGACAACACCGCGGAGGAATTTATCACGTTCAAGGTGCGCAAGCACCAGGGAGACGGATTCGCCCGCGGCTACTTCACCCCCGTCATCCGACGGGACATGACACCAAACTACTCGCGATTCTTGTTCCCCTCGTGCGAAGCGGAATGAAACTAGAGTCGCGCGTAAAACGAAAATTCCCCGAGTCGCCTGAGGCGACCCGGGGAATTTTGCTTTCCGGCGCGGTAGCTATTTCTTCTTTTCGTCACCAAGCGCCAGCACGATGACCTCAAAATGCACGGGGTGAAGACTCTGTTCGTCTGCTTCGGAGCACAACTGCAACGCATGCGGCTCTCCGAAGTACACATCAAGGTGCGCGACGTTTCTCTTCACGGGACAAAACACCCCCGACCCCGAATCGCCACGACTTTCCGGCGCGAAGAGCTCTGCGCCAACTTCACCGGCTTTCTTGGTGAAACGGCGCTCCATCCGCGCAACTTCCCGCACTGCCGCAGCGTCCATGGACCGCGACCAACGCTGTGACATGTTGTTATGCGGCGTCCGACAGATAGGACACTGGTTGAATCCAAGCTCCCACACCAGGAACGCGGTGAATGCGAGCGACATACGCCGGTGACAGAAGAACCGCGCGTCAGCTCCCCTGGCGGTTGCCGCATAACGGAAACACACCGCGAGCAGCGTCGCGTCCTTTTCGCTCTGCAAATCCAGCGCAGAAGCAAAGAGATCGCGATGCCGTAAGTCACCGACCGGGATGACGTCACCAACCGCGACGCACCTCTTTGGCGCATCATCATACGCCAAGTCCGGAAAGTGCGTCCAGTAATGGCATTCATCGCTATAGGTACGGAGGACATTCTCGGCGATGTTAAAGAGCTCATGCAACGACTTCTTCCCTGTCATGTCGAGCAACTGTTGCACGCCGCCCTTCACCCTCCACCACGAATAACGCGCGTAGAGGTAGATGTTCCAGAGCGCTACCCTTCCCCAAAACGACGCGATGAGAAATATGCTAATCGCGCCGAGGATGAGATACGTCTTATCGACATCCACCATAACTCGCACTCCTTTGCAATTTTGATGCCACGCTAAACTGCCTCAACTATCGCACAGAAACAACAAAAAATCAACGCGCCAACAGCGGCAGAATGCCGTCGCGCTATTCTTCTCCGGTCAACACGTCAAGCGCCGACGCCGTGTAATCCGCGGAGTTACTTTTCTCATCAGAGCCGAGCAACGCCGCTTCATCCTGTAATCCGGAGCCCAAGTCAATCTCGTCAAGTTCCGCGTACGGTTGAACGTCTTCGGCAAGATAATGCGCCGGCACGTATGTGTATAAAAAACTCGCCCCCAGAAGAAGCAACGCGGTCATAAATGTGATGCGCTGACGCCGTTCCATGTCTTCATCATAGCGCCAATATTTTTTTTCACAAACTATTTCTGTGGAAAAGGTCTTGCGGTGAAACAACCAGATGCTCCACGCGCACGCCTAAAAGCCGAATTAGTTTTTTCTTCGGGTTCTCACGCGCGTCCAAAAACGGCAAAAATAATCGCACCGCTTCAAGTTCCAGCGTCTTTGCGTTAGATGCATACCGCTTCATAGTATATGCACGGCTGACAGTCTTAAAATCCCCGAATCGCACCGTGATTGAAACCGTTTTCCATTGAAATCCCTCGCGCGTCGCGCGCGTCGCGACCGCAAGACACATCGCCCTCAACCGGCCGAGCAATAACGTCGCGTCGCGCGTATCAACCTCAAATGTTTCCTGTTCGCCGATGGATTTTGTTTCATATCCCTCTACCACCGGACTATCATCGCGGCCGTTTGCTTTTTCATTCATCTCACTCCCCCACTTACCGAACCAGTCCGTCAGTTTCTCCGCGCCGACACCGCGGAGTTCAGCGATGGTTCGGATGCCACGTTGCTCCAACATTGCCGCGCTCTTCGGCCCGATACCCGGGATTTCTTTTGCGGGCAATGGGTCTAAAAACTTTTGCGCCTCTACTTCTGTTATGACCGTAAGGCCGTTGGGCTTATGGCTTCCCGCCGCGATTTTTGAGATAAGTTTATTCGGCGCGATACCGACGGAACACGTCAGCTTTTCTTTCGCGGCAATTTCTTTTTTTATTTTTCCCGCGATAGTTTTTGCCTTCGCGTAACTTCCGGCGCTTGAAACGTCGGCATACGCTTCATCTATGCTCGCGGGCTCCAGCTTATCTACGTAGCGGCGCATGATATCCATAATCCGCGCGGATGTTTCGCTGTATTTATGATATGTACCCGCCAAAAAAACCGCCGGCGACTTACCTTCGCTCCTTGCCTGTTCGGAAAGTCGCCACGCCGTGGAAATCGGCAACGCGGAATGAATGCCGTATTTGCGCGCCGCGTAGTTTGCGGTTGAAACAACACCGCGTCCGCCTCCATCTTTCGGATCCGCGCCAACGACGATGGGTTTCCCTTTGAGCCACGGCTTATCGCGTTCTTCCACCGACGCGAAAAACGCGTCCATATCAAGGTGTAAAATAATTCTCATGCTCATGTCATGCTGAGCATAGCGAAGCATCTCTCATCAGGCAACAAGAGATTCTTCGCCAGCCGCTGCGGTCTCAGAATGACAATCCTAAAAACTTCTTCAGCACCTCCCGCGTGGCGGCAATACCCTCGAAAAAGAACGCGTTGATGCCCAAACTCTTCGCGACCGCGATGTTTTCTTTACCGTCATCAAAAAAGAGAACTTCTGAAGGTTGCAGGTTGAAATCCGCAAGAACCTTTTGATACGCGCGCGCATCGGACTTCACGAACCCCGTTTGCCATGAGTAATAGACGGCATCAGTCAATGACCGTAAAAACGGGAATTGATGATCGTAGTAATCCGTGCGTTCCTTAAAGTTATTGGAAAGTATGACAACTTTCGCGCCGTGTTCGCGCACCGCCTCGACAAGCCCCACAATTTCCGGCACCGCCTCCTCGGGGTCAAACCAAAAATTCCAAAACAATTTCGGCGGAAGTACCGTGCCCCATGCCTTGAGGTGCGGCTCAAAATACGCGTACCCGTCGCCCGCGCCCGGCAACCGCATCTTCCCAAGCGACTCCTCAAGCACCGGCAAAAATTGTGCCTCCGGTACGCCCAAATAATCCCGAAACCGCTCTGAAAGTTTCTGACTCGTGACGAAGACCCCGTTTAAGTCAAGGATGACTGCTTTAATCATGTATAGTATTCACGAATATCGCGAATCGCAAATAGAAATAACGCGAATGGGCTAAGTCACCTTCTCTCGCGCTTCCACGTACGGGCAATAGTCGCATTCCGCTCCGGCTGGGGGCATACCTCCATCATACAACTTCCGCGCGTTTAAAATCGCGCCCTCCACCCACGAGCTATCCCCTTTCATCGGTTCCAGGTATACATCAAACGACATTTTTGTATCGGCAAAACCTTTTTCTTTATTCACTTTGCAAAAAAGAAAATAGCCGGTGTCAGAAACTTTCTCGCCGCGCGTCCGCAAAAGCCACTGATAAATCTCCATTTGGCGGCGATAACTGTCATAAATAGAATGCTCTTTTGCACCAGTGGCCTTGTAGTCCACCACCATCAACTCTTTCTTGGAATTAATCCAGATGTCGTCCACCGCGCCGTAGACCAAAAAATCCGTGGCTTTGTGCTCCACCTGCACGCCGGTAAAATTGTGTCGCCATGTGTTAATCTCCGGACAATTGTACGGAATCGCGTCAATGTTATTTTCTTTGATGATGCGGTGCGCGGTGCCCGCCTCGCGGTGTTCATCAAACTCGCGCTTCAGCATCGTGTCAACGGCGAGATTTAACGTAAACGGAAATCCCGGCGGGCGTTTCACGCCTTTTGTCATATCCAGCCAAAAACAGCGCGGACACTCTAGGGATAATTCTATCTTTGATCTAGATAATTTAGTCATGAAGTTATGTGATATTTTGCGAGGAATAGCTGCCTCCAATTTCTAATTTCAAATATCTAATATCTAATATCTAATTATTGTATTCCTTCGACTCCGCTTCGCTTCGCTCAGGAAATAAAATATTTTTTACTCGCTGAGCTCGTCGAAGCGATACCTTAATTAGAAATTGGAAATTAGACATTTCGCGGTTCTGCCTTAAGCGCGAGGAAAAGTGGGATTTCTTTCCGGGCGCGGTCTTCGGCTTTTGCGCGAGGCCCACGTTCACTCACTTTATGCGAAATCCATTCCTGGCAATCGGTCACCGCGAAGCCGGCGTTACGCAATGCCTTCACGTATGACTGCAGCGGACGGTGGAATGACCATGTGACTTCTTTTGTACGCTCGCCCGGGTGCATTTCAATCGGCACTTTCAACTCTGTCATGTACGCGTTCATTCGGCGGTACTGCAATTTTTGCGCCTCATCCCATCCCCAAGCGGAAAGCTTCGGGATGCGAAACGTGGGATGATTGAGCACGATAACAAGCCGACCCTTAGGCGCCAACACGCGGCGGGCTTCTTTCAGCACTGCGTCCATGCGCTCCATGTTCTGCAACGCAAGAATCATCACCGCCGCGTCAAACGCGCCGACGTTTAAGAAACTCAAATTTGCCGCGTCGGCAACTTTATAGAGCGCTTCCGGAGGAGATTTCTTTTTCGCGATGGCAATAAGCTCGGGCGAGGCATCAACACCCAGCACGTTCGCGCCTAATCTATGAAATTCGCGCGCAAAAAATCCTTCGCCACAGCCGATATCCAAAATGTCTTCACCTTTATGCAAATCTAACAGCGTCAACACACCGGGAAGAATGACTTCCTTTTGGTAACTACCAGACTCTTCAACCACTTTAGAGTACCACTTGCCGTGGCGTTCCCAGGAGGTTTTTGCGGCGGGTTTTCCTATCTGTTTACGAAACATACTTCTACAATACCGAAATACACCCCAAAACGCAAAACAGTCTCCGGAGGCGACCGTTTTGGTTTTAAAGGCAAAACGTCGCGGATGCCCGAAGGCAACCGCGACGTTCTTCTTTTTACCCGCGCGACGCGCGGATTACTTCATCTTTCAGCTTCATCCTCAGCTGGCGCTTGCCGCCTGCGCATCCTCCTTCTTTGCCCACTTTCCGACAAGCATAGCGACAACCGTCGCAAAGATCGCGTACCCGACAAGCACTGCAGGCGTCGCCTCAGCACTGAGGAACAGGGCAAAGATGGCTTTCATCGCCTCGTTCCACCCCAGCGCCGCCACAACGCCAATCGCCGCCGCAATAGCAAGCGCCGTGCTATTACTTACCTTACGCACTTCTCCGCCCAGACGCTTCACGCCATCCACGAGATCGTCCTTCTTTTCATTCACAATAAACTCCTTTCAATAGCATCGCCCCACACACGACCGAAGTCATGAGGGGGCGATGAAGATGTGCGGGCACATAGTTACTTGCCCGCGGGAACGGACTCGGCCGGCGCCGGAGCCGTTGCGGAGGAAACCGCCTCCAGGAGCTTCGTGAGTTCGGGCTTCGTGCGGCAGAGCAGCCACGCACCCGCACTCAAGGTCCCGACGAGCGCGAGCACAAGCATGGCACTCGTGAGCATCGTGTCCCACGTGCCCACCGACGCCTTGAAGACCTTCACGCCCTTCGCGATGAGGAAGCCGAGAAGCACCGCCACGAGGACCAGAACGACTGCGACGGCCCACTCGCCCGTACCCAGCGTTACGGCGGCGAGGAAAACCATGGTGCTATTCATTGAAGTACCTCCTTCTGAATAGCGGTTACGACTTGCAAAACATCAGACCACCTGCGCTTTGCGAACTTTCTTTAATATAACAGACCTACAGTCCGAGGATAGTGGGGGTGTTAATAACCCGAAAACTCTTCGGTTTTTATCGCGCCATCATCAACGCCCATCGCTACCAGCATCTGCCACGTTGCAGCGACCATTGCCGGCGGACCGGCGATGTAAAAACGCGCGGTTGAAAAATCCGGCGCATACTTTGCAACCATTTTTTCATCAATGCGGCCGCGCTCCCCCTTCCATGTCGGATCAAATCCCTCCGTCAACGTCGCAATGAGTTTGAAATTTTCATTTTCCCATGCGCGCAGTTCATTTAAAAACGCGGACTCGCCGGCGGTGCGGTTGGAATAAAAAAGCGCGATGCGATGGGACAACTTTTCATGCGTCGCCCATTCAATCATGCCCCGCATTGGCGCGATGCCGATGCCGCCCGCAATCATGATAATAGGACGGTCTGATTTTTCCGGAAGCACAAATGAACCGCCGATGCCGGTGAGCCGCACTTCCGCGCCAATGGCAAGATCGCGCAAGTTGCGCTTAAAGGCACTCTTGCCATTGCGTATCACGATCATAAATTTCTCTTTATCATGTGGCGAGCTGGCAATAGAAAGCGTGCGCGTCACTCCTCCATCGTCCCGATATTTGGGGTTCATCAACGTGATGTCTACCCATTGTCCGGCGTGAAATGAAAACTCTGCCGGCACCTCAAACCAAAACACCGTCGTGCCGTCGGCAACTTCTTTGCGTTCCCGTAAAACGATTTTTGTATCTCCGGCTTCCATACATTGATTATATCCTCTTTACAAAAAGAAAAGGGCCCGTCATCACAAGGACAACGGGCCGCTTTCATGCTAGGGTGGCATCTCTGCCGCCTCCTAATTGAGAACCAAAGAATGAGTTGAAAGCGAGGGTAGGTCGGGTGGCAGATCTGCGCTCTGCGGTAAAGCGCGGCGCGATCAATGCTCTTCCCGGCCTACCCTTGGGCTGGCACTCTATCGTCTAAGAAGTCTGACATTCCTCTCACGAGATCTGATGAATCCCGCAAGAAGTTTGCCGTTCCGCTTAAACAACAGCGTGTGCGCCCGAAGCTTGGGGAGGCAGACGTGCGCGTTGGCTGCTCTCAGCACATCAGCGATATTGAACCACCATGCTTTCGCCGGTGGCTACACCACCAAATGTGCCTGGCAATACCCGCCACAATCGCCTGCCTCCCATAAGCACTCGTTTTTCCCTTTCACTCTTACTAACAGCCAGTATAGCAGAGGCGGGCGAGGTTGTCAATACCCCCCTGAAGTCAACGAGGAAAGGCCGTACCACACTTGTGGTACGGCCTTTGATACGAACGTGTATGCTACTTCGCCATGCAGCGACGAAGAATCTTGATGCCTTTCGCAAGGTCCTTCGTACTGATGTTCACCGGCACCATACACCGAAGCGCTAGTTCCCCCGCGGAAATGATGGACACTCCGAGCTCCGGGTGCTTCCGCGCCCGTTCCGCCACAGCATTGCGCTCTTCTACCGTCCGGAACACGATGCGCCGCATGAGCCCGAGTCCTTCCGGAGCGAACTCCGCAAGCAGTACGATGCGCCTCGTGAGGTCTTCCCTGTTGAGCGCTTCCAACTGCTCAATGATGTTGAATGCCGCTTCCGTGGCAAAGGCATTCCCACCAAAGGTATTGGAGTGCTCCCCGGGAATCGGGAAGTCAAACTCCGCCCGCGCAATCGTTGCGCCGATGGGAGCACGCCCTCCCCCCAACGCCTTGCTGAGGCAGATGATGTCCGGTTCCAGGAAGCCGTCTCCGACCCTGAAGTACTCGCAGGCGAACATCCTGCCGGTCCTCATCATGCCGGTCTGCACTTCGTCCACCACGAGGTAAACATCGTGCTTCCGGCACTCCGCGACGAGCAGTTGCAGGCAGTCCTCGTCCATAACGCGGATGCCGCCCTCGCCCTGAATGAGCTCCACAAACATCGCCGTCGCATCCGCGAAGGGCTGCAATTTCAGCATCTCCTTGAATGCGGCGATGCTCTCCGGATTGTTACGCTCGGGGAACGGGAGGTGCCGAACAGGAATTGCCCGATCCTCTTTCACCTTCATACCCACCGAGAGGTCGCCGCGGTCCAGGAAGAACGCCTCGGTGTGCTTCTTCTTGCTGCAGTTGAGCGACAGCGCGAAGCCCGTGCGTCCGTGGAACGCTCCTCCGAACGCGCAGAACACCCGCTTCCCCCGGAGACGCTCTTCCGCTTCGTCGCCGTACACCGCCATGTACTCATGGTAGCGGCGTGCCAGGCACATCTTCACCGCCGCTTCCACGCTCTCGGCGCCCGAGTTGCCGAAGAACACCTTTTTCGGGTGCTTGCCGGGCGTGATAGCGCAGAGCTTCTCTGCCAGCTGCACCTCGGCGTTGTTGAACCACTCGTTGCCGGGAATCATGAGGAGCTTCCCGTCGTGCCCAAGCGGCGTCACACCGATGCCGGAGCAGAAGTCAATGAGCTCCACCTGCTGCCCGCTTTCCGCGAGCACGCCCCAGATGCGCGACCCTTCCCCATAAAGCGGAACGAGGTCGCTGTCGATCGTCGTGTTCACGACGTGCTTCTTGCCGAGGCGATAGATCTCGGCGGGACTGAGCTGACGCAGCATTGCGCGTCTCCTTAATGGCGCCGCCACAATTAGCGGCGTGAACTGCCTATATCATATAAAAATAACGGCTAAAATGCAACAGTATATACAAATTCGCGCGGTAGAGATATGTTTATGATAGAATGGTTTCCTGTTGGAGGATAACTCATGAACGACGCAATCGAGGAGCCGACACTGCTTTGTCCGCCGGAACAGTGCGGAAATTGCGGCACTCCAGCTGATCTTAGCAGCAGCACGCATACGAACGTAGAAAACTGGCGCTGCCCTGGGTGCATGAAGAAATGTTGCAACGCCTGCTTCAAGCCCAACTACGACGGCGACGGCAGTACATTCTTCTGCCCCAACCCGAGCTGCAAGAAGCTGCTCAAGTTCCCGTAGACCGCAACGACCCAGTCGCCTTAGGCGACTGGGTCGCAGCATTTTAACATAAGGTTGTCCTTCAACAAGTTCAGGAACTCAAATCATAGTCCCTGAGTCTATCGAAGGGCCACAATTACTTTTTTGCTCTGCCCTCAATAATGCCAAGTGCTATATTCCCAGGGACTTCCTCATAATGATCAAACTCCATCGTAAAGTTGCCTCTGCCTTGCGTCATGGAGCGAAGTTTCGTGGCGTAACCGAACATTTCGGCGAGCGGCACCATGGAGTCAATCACTTTGATGTTGATGCGGTCGCTCATGTTTTCAATTTTGCCACGCTTCGAGCTGATGTCGCCGGTGACGTCACCCATGTAATTCGCGGGGACAAGCACCTGCACTTTCATGATCGGCTCAAGCAAAATCGGGCTCGCACGCCTCACAGCCGACTGGAACGCCATGGAACCGGCAATTTTAAACGCGGCCTCGCCTGAGTCCACTTCGTGGTAGGAACCGTCATAAAGCTCAACTTCCACATCCACAAACTTGTAGCCGGCGATGACACCGCGATCAATGGCTTCCGAGATGCCTTTTTCCACTGCCGGAATAAACTCCTGCGGAATGGAACCTCCCTTGATGGCGTTTACAAATTCAAATCCCTTGCCGCGCTCCAATGGCTTGATTCGGATGCGCACGTGGCCGTACTGACCGCGGCCTCCGGACTGCTTGATATATTTTCCTTCAGCTTCGGCTTCGGCTTTGATGGTTTCTTTATACGCCACCTGCGGCCGGCCGACGTTGGCGCCCACGCCAAATTCGCGCTTCATGCGCTCCACGAGCACCTCAAGATGCAGTTCACCCATACCGGAGATAATCGTCTCACCGGTTTCCGGATCGCCCGCCACGCGGAACGTCGGGTCTTCTTCCGCCAAGCGGTGCAAGGCAAGTCCCATTTTTTCCTGGTCGGCTTTCGTGTTCGGTTCAATGCGGATGCCGATGACCGGCTCAGGGAAAATTATTTTTTCCAAAAGTACCGGATGCTCTGGGTCGCACAACGTATCACCGGTTGTCGTATTTTTCAAACCCACAAACGCGCCCAATTCTCCGGCATGAATGTCGTCAATGTCTTCGCGATGATTGGCGTGCATGCGCACCATACGGCCGACGC
The DNA here is from genome assembly GCA_030649055.1 of bacterium. Taxonomy (NCBI): domain Bacteria; species bacterium. The sequence continues at coordinate 53,412 of JAUSGH010000013.1, forward strand.
GCTCTTGGGCGTCTTTCGTTGAATTCAAAATGTAGCTGCCTTTTTTGAGCACGCCGGAATACACGCGGAAATATGTCAGCGAGCCGACAAACGGATCCGCGGCGATTTTAAACGCCAACGCCGTGAACGGCTCTTCATCTTTCGGATGACGCTCAATGGGCAGGTTGGTTTTCAAATCGGTCGCTCTTGTCGGCGGCACATCGCTCGGCGCCGGAAGGTAGTCAATGACTGCGTCAAGCATCAGCTGGACTCCCTTGTTTTTTAAGGCAGAGCCGGTCACAACCGGAATAATGGTTCCTTTGATGGTCGCGATGCGCAACATGCGCTTCAATTCTTCCAGCGGCGGAACTTTTCCTTCCAAATATGCCGCCATCATCGCGTCTTCCTGCTCCACGATTTTCTCCACTAATTCGCCGTGGCGTTTCTTCGCCTCGGCTAGAGAATGCTCCGGAATTTCAGATTCAATAATATTCTCACCGCGCTCACCCTCAAAGTGATAGGCCTTCATCTTCATCAGATCAATAAGCCCCTCAAACGCGCCCTCAAGACCGATCGGCAGCTGAATCGGCATCGCGTGCGGATTCAACCGTTCACGAATAGACGCCAAGCTTCCTTCAAATGAGGCGCCCATGCGGTCCAGTTTGTTGATAAAGCAAATGCGCGGCACGGCATATTCGTCCGCATAGCGCCAGTTAGTTTCGGATTGCGGTTCAACGCCGGAAACGCCGTCAAACACGACGACGGCGCCGTCCAAGACGCGCAAGCTGCGCTTCACCTCCACGGTGAAGTCAATGTGACCGGGAGTGTCAATGAGGTTGATGCGGTGTTCAAACGCCTTGTCGCCGTTACGATACGTCGCAGTCCAAAAACAGGTCGTCGCGGCGGAGGTGATGGTGATGCCGCGCTCCCGCTCCTGATCCATCCAGTCCATGACCGTGTCGCCCTCGTGCACTTCGCCGATTTTGTGCGACACGCCGGTATAAAAAAGAATACGCTCAGAGACGGTTGTTTTTCCTGCGTCGATATGCGCGATGATGCCGATATCTCTAACTTTGTCGATGGGATATTGTCGGGACATAACGATAAAAGCTTCTTTAGCTTATCAGCTTCATTAGCTTTTTAGCGCGTCGCTCTAAGGAAGCTAATAAGCTAACGCAGCTAGCAGTTCTACCAGGAGAAGTGGGCGAAGGCCCTGTTCGCTTCCGCCATACGATGCGTATCAAGCTTCTTCTTCATTGCGCTGCCTTCGTTCTTTGCCGCGAGGATGAATTCCTCCGCCAATCGCGCCGCCATCGGTTTTCCTTTCTTTGATTTCGCCGCCTCAATCAGCCACTTTGCCGCAAGCATAAATTTGCGCGTGGGCCTGACCTCGCGCGGCACCTGGTAGTTCGCGCCGCCAACGCGGCGAGTTGAAACCTCCACGAGTGGCGTGACGTTCTCCAGCGCTTTTTCAAACACCGGCAACGGCTCCAGCTTGGTTACTTTCTGAATTTCGGCAAATGCATCGTACATCACCTTCTCCGCGGTCGTCTTTTTTCCCTTCTTCATTAAATAGTTAACGAAGCGTCCGACGACGGCGCTCTGGTATTTCACATCCGGCTCATGTTCGCGCTGATAATTTCTTTTGCGTCTCATAATTTCTTCTTATCTCTTACTTCTTATTTCTTACGTCTTGCTTTTTACTTCTCCCCTGCCTTCTTCCGCTTTGCGCCATATTTACTCCGTTGCTGTTTGCGCGCTTCAACGCCAACAGTGTCCAATTTTCCGCGCACAATGTGGTAGCGCACACCCGGAAGGTCTTTCACGCGGCCTCCACGAATGACCACCACCGAGTGTTCCTGCAAGTTATGCCCTTCGCCCGGAATATAGGCAGTGACCTCCATACCGTTCGTCAAACGCACGCGCGCGACTTTGCGCAAGGCGGAGTTTGGCTTTTTTGGAGTCGTGGTAAACACCTTTAAACACACGCCACGCTTAAACGGCGAGGGCGTAAAAAGCGGACGGTTTTTCACGTAGTTAAAATATTTCTGCAAAGCCGGCGATTTTGATTTTTTAGACAACGGTGCACGACCGCGCTTCAATAATTGAGAAATTGTAGGCATGAGTTAGCTTTTAGCTGATAGCTTATAGCTTATAGGAAAACCTTGAAGTAAGTCAAGGGCTGATTCGGTGGGTTCTATAATAATGCCTGGCCGCCCACAATCAGCTGATACAAGCCGTAGATCAGCGGCTCAATAAGTTGGAAGCCGAAGAAAATAAGCAGCAGCAATATCGTGAAACCGTAGCGCTCCAAAAAATCGCGAATGTTGTTATATCGTGGCGGAAGGAACGCAAACAGCACTTTTGAACCGTCGAGCGGCGGCAATGGCACAAGATTAAAAATCGCAAGCAGGATATTAATCAATACGATGGTGTGGAAAAAGAGCGGCAACGGCGTTGAGGCAAGCACGCCAGAAAATGACGCAAGCCGGATAAAAACGCCGAAGATGACCGCCACAATGATGTTACTCAACGGTCCCGCCGCGGCAATAAGGCCCGCTCCACGCTTCGGTTCGCGCAACCGACGCGGATCATACGGCACGGGTTTTGCCCAGCCGAAGACCACGGTGCCGCTTGTCGCGACATATAAGAGCAGTGGCAACAGAAACGAACCAAAAAGTTCCAGGTGCTTTAAGGGGTTCAGCGTCAGGCGGCCCGCATCTTTCGCGGTAGTGTCGCCCAAGCGCAACGCAACCACACCGTGCGAGACCTCGTGCACGATGACCGAAAAAATAAATACAATGAGTTGAAAGAGTTGGAACATGGGAGTATTCGCGAATAATGCTAATCTTCTTCAAAATAATGCGAATAGGGAGCGATTATTTGCGTTATTTCGTCTTCATTCGCATTATTAGCGATTACTCCTATACGATAACATCAGCGGCCAGGACTGCATATATGAAAGACCGAGTTTGTCGCCCAATCCTTTCCAAGTGGGCATGCCCAAGGCACAGCGTTTTTTGTTCAAGATGGCCACGCCGCCGGAACTACCGTTGTCAATAATCGCGGACCCTTCATAAATTGGCCCCGCGTCTTCCTCAAAAATGTTCGCGACGTACCCAACAGAGACCGCGTTCTCCGGTCCCGTAAAACGCGGGTAGCTGACGATGGTAATTCGGTCGCCGATCTCCACATCCGCCACTTCGCAAAACCCGATGCCCAGGTCGTCATACGACACGGGCTGAACCGCGACGCGCGATTTTGTGGCGCCGAGTTTTAAGAGCGCGAAGTCATATGTATCGTCAAACACGCGCCTTACGACCTCCGCGGCGTACACCGTGTTATCTCCAAAGACCACTTCGCACTGCGGCGTGCCCGTTATCTCGTTATCCGCAATCACGTGCGCGTTCGTCATCACCACAAATTCGTCGCCGACCGCCGGATAACGCCCTAACAGCGAACCCGAACCGGCGCGAAAATTTACCGTGTTCCCCGAGCGAGCGATCGTGCACCGAATCCGCGCCGTTGCCTGCAAGAGCGAATTAATAAAATCCTTCGGCAACGGCTCGCCGCCGATTTTTTTGAGCCGTTCAAGTTCAGTGCTCACGGTTTCCACTTTCGTCTCTAGCGTCCCGATGGTTTTCCCTTGCTCGCCCAATTTCTGCTGCTGCACCGTGGATAATTGCCCTTGCACATCCAATAATCTTGACTGCGCGCCGAGTGTTTCGCTCAATTTCGCGCGATCATTTTCCAACACTGACTTTGTTTTTGCCAACGCATTATTCTCGCCCTCCAATGTTTTGATACGCCGCGTAAGCGTGGTTTGTTCTTTTTCGAAACGATAGAGCGTTTCAAGCGCCCGCTGCTCCGCCGCGCTGGCACGCGCCGCGGACTCTTGGTACAGCGTAAATATGCGAAACGACAATGCGCCGCTTCCGGCGAGCGCGACGGCAAAAACAACCGCTAATGATACGCCGAAATTCCTCATTGCTATATCCCAAACTTTTCCTTCTGTAACACGGGATAAAACTGCGGATCAATAACGCGCGTGAAACATACCCGGCCCGCATCATGGTCCCAGTTTGCGCCATAGGGCTCATAAACAGCCCGCGGCTTTACCGCTCCCGTCAAAACAGCGCCGGTTGAAGGGAGGTCGAACGCCGCGCAGAGTTCAAACGCCAACTCGCCGGTCGTCCGATACTCATAGATCGCGACGGTTGAAGGGTCTGTCGGCGCGCGGAAACCAGAAATGGGATCTTCCAGGTCCGCCAGTGCTTGCGGCAATTTCCCTTTGCTCTGCCAATAGTAAATAATCTGCCCTTGCGTCATCTGCAAATCGTTCACGCGACGCTCATCAAAACGATATAATCGCGCGCGGAGCGGTGATCCGGCGGTGAAGAATCCGCCGATAACCGCAACGAGTATAATGGCAATAATCGCGCCGACAAATAACCGTAAGGATTTCTCATTCCACTTATTTTTCAGATCGCGCAGATAAAACATGAATATCGCGCCCGTGGTCAGAAACACCGTCACGATTTTAAGCGCGAACCGCACCGTGAGCTCTCCACCCAAAAAGTTGTACACGAGCGTCACCAAATCGCCGATGATGACGATTGCGGTCACGAACAACGTAAAATGCACAAGCCACTTCCTGACGCGCAATTCGCGCTTTTCAGGGATCGCCGCATAGTCGCGATAGAGCAAACGCATCACATAGCAATGCACCGGATACACGATGATAAGTGATGCCATCGCAAAACGTATGGTTCCGGCGTAACCCGAAAAATACTCCGGCTGGAGTTGGTCGGGAAAATAGATGTTGATGTATTGCCAAATCAGCGTAATAAAATTCACCGCGACGTAATACAGCGTACCGATGGATAATATATGCAGAAAGACGTCCTTTGGGGTGCTTTTAATGTTGGTGTCCATAATTCTATTCTAGAAAACTTTTACATAAATGGAAAGGAGGCGCTCTGCGGTGCAGATGCGCCTCCTTTTGCGTACCGATGCGATCGTCACGCGACGATGACGCGCCAGTCTCCCAACGACGCGTCGTTATCCGCACCGACAACGATGACATTCGCGGTCATCTGCATGGACGATGCGAGCGACTTTGCCATCGTCGCGTCGCCGACGATGACGGCGCCGGCGTAAAGGAACGGAACGATGTAGATGCTATACCTGAACCGCCCCTTGAGCTCATTCCCGACGCGCTTCGGAAAGCCCTTGCCCAGCGCGTCCATGAGATGCTTGTTCAGAGCGTCGCAGAGGGGAATGCGCAGCGACGACTCATCGAGACGTTTGCCGATGACGTTGCCGAGCGCGCCGTAGAACAAGGCATCGTAGTACGGCCTGCCCCAGCAGATCTCGTTCTCCATCGCCTCATTCCACACCTCCTCATCGAAGAAGAGATCCGCATCAAGAGGCGCGATGGGAACATCGCCGATAACGGCGACGATCCTCCGCGACGCAATGTAACTTCCCATGGAGACGAAGGTCAACTGCCGGACGTACAACCCGGACGCCTTGAACGCCTCCGCGATCGCGTTCGCGTCCACCGCATCCGCGCTCGAAAGGTCGTACTTACCAACCTCCGCCTTCAGGAACAGCGGCTCGAAGAGCTCCCTTGCCTGAAGGACAAGCTCCGGATTCTTCGACTCCTTCGCGAGATATGCGAAGAATGCCTCGCGGTTCACCGTCGGCTCCGCCACGGTCCTACTCATAACGACCTCCATTTTGTCCTCCCCAACCGAAACGTACCTTGCAAACTACACGTCTGCAATTGCAAAAAGCATAGCACGACGTCCGCTGTATGTCAAAATCACGCGCGAAAAGTCGGACGTTTTATTATTCGCCTATTCGCGCGAATAAGGGGCATAAGAATGAGGAATGCGTGGTTACAATCCAATTATCTCCACCACCTTTTCCTTTGAGGTTTGGCCGCTGACGATGGAAACAAGCGAAGGCGCGATGCCAAAATATTCGGCGAGTGCGTCAATGATGGCGAGGTTCGCGCGGTTGTTCACCGGCGGGTCTTTCACGGCAACGATGAAGTGCGTATCATCAACTTTTTCTACGAATTCTTTGCGGGATTTCGGTTTTGCGTGGACAAAGATTTTCATAGAGTAATCACGAATAACGCGAATCGGGCTCGGCAATAATGCGAATAGCTCGCTAACGCGAAGCGCGCGGGTTTCTTGCGATGTGCAACGCGCCGACGGTATGCTCGCGGATCAAATTGATCCTGCCTTCGTCAAAAAACTTTTGGGCAATATCTTCCACGGCCGCCGCCACTTCGGGACGATTTTTTTCAAACCACGCAACTGCGATATCAAACGCGCCGAGTTTTGTGTGCGTGCTACCCTCGGCTCCCGGGTACCCCTTCACGCGGAGTTCCTCTTGATACGCGGCAGTTCTGGCAAGCGAAGAAATGACCAAAAATAACCCTTCCGGATTGATATTGCGACGCTGCAGCTCCGCGCCCCACTCGGCGGCGAATTCATCCAACAACTTTTTTGTTTCTTTATCCAATACGCGAAAATGTTCCGGCACGTTTGCTGAAACGCGAAAAAATGCGCCGTTAATAACCCGTTCCGCGCGGCCACTCCCAAGCGCGTGCTCAATATCCGCTTCGGTCTGCATCACCGGCGCGTCCTTCCACCATTCGGCCTCCAATTTTTGCGCCGCTAAAATTTCCGCAAGTTCTTCCGGCGGAGTTTCGGGCACGGCGGGCTTCAACTGTTCATTCATACGATCGATTACTTCGCCGCTGCTTTTACAAACGCAAGGAACAATGGATGCGGAGCGAGAGGACGGGATTTAAATTCGGGATGAAATTGCGTGCCAAGAAAAAACGGGTGCTTTGATTTCGGAAGCTCGGCGATTTCCATCAACTCGCGGTTCGGGGACGAACCGGAAAAGACCAACCCATGCTTTGCCAGCGCATCAACATATTCAGGATTTACTTCATAGCGATGGCGATGTCGCTCGGAGATTTTCTGCTGCCCGTACGCCTCATACGCAACTGTTTTCTCCGCGAGCACGGCCGGATAAGCACCAAGCCGCATGGTTGCGCCATAATTTTTCTCCAGCATGTTTTTCTTTTGCTC